>CAJUBG010000024.1 GCA_910584575.1 uncultured Dorea sp. | reverse complement strand
TAGTTCTAACGGAACGAATGACACGGGAGGAAGAAATATACAAGATAGACGCAAAATCAATCAAAGAGGTATGCACCCGACTTGACAGTATTGAAATATCGTTAGGCCATTCAGCTTTTAAAGAGAGATATAAAACAATCACTTGTGATAATGGGGTAGAATTCCTAGATTCAGAATGGATAGAAACATCGCTCGGAACAAATAAGCCACGGACGGAATTATACTACTGCCATCCTTATTGCAGTAGTGAAAGAGGAAGTAACGAAAACGCCAATCGACTAATAAGGCGCTGGATACCTAAAGGCGCGGATATATCCCAATATGATGAAGAATACATAAGTGCCATACAAGAATGGATGAACAACTACCCCCGTGCAATATTTGAAGGATTATCCGCAAACGACATAGTACAATCACAGAAAAGCCAAAGAACCTCCGCCCTTTAAATAAAGCTAAATTTATCACCGTTTCGCGGGAAAAGCCAAAACGAAAAGAAAAAGTAAACCTGCGTCTTGCTTCAAGGCGTGCCCCAAGGCACGCCTTGTCACCATGCACAAAAAGTAGTTGGTAAAATTGTGCAAGATGTAGAAACTCACTAAAGGCAATTAAAATTCTAATTTCTTCTTGACTTTTTTACAATCACCAGCATATTTCTCATACAAACACATCTTAACTGGAATAATTTTCAAGAAAACCATACAGGGACTTGGCATCCTCCATATATTTTCCATTCCGAATCTCATCCCGAAGCTCTGCGGGCAGGTCGTCGTACTTGATATCCGTGTACTCATAAGGCGTCTTTTTGTCGCTTAGGTAAACCACAACGTAACCGTTTACCTCCATCAAATAATAACAATCCTCCTTAAGCGCCTGTCCGTCCGCCGCAACCGCAGCCGGATCTTTGGTGGCAGCTTTTGTCTCCTCTGTCTGTCTGCTCTCTGCCTGGGTATTCTCAGCAACCTGCCTTTTAACCTCCAGATTCTCCTTCGCTCTCTGATAGCTTAACTGATAAGCTCCTGTCACCAGCATTAACGCCACAATCATAACACCAAAAAAACCGATACCTAACTTATTTCTCATAAGGACAACTCCTTTTTTAGTTCAGTATCGGTCATTTTTCCTGATTTTATACACATTCATTCATTTTTGACAGATTAACGGTAAACATCCCGAAACAGATGCATTTTCCGGCAGATGGATAAAAGCAGCGCGCCTTTTGGCATACTCTCAATCTCATCCTCTGTCACGGCTCCAAGCAGCACCAACGCGATTCCGTAGGTAGGAACCGCCGCCAACAGTGCAAATATCGTAGCAATCCGTGTTCCTGCAAACAATTCAAAGAGCAGGTGCACAATCACAGCCGCTGCCCCCATGATTAACGCCGCAATGGTGGGTAAGATAAACGTCCGCTTCTTTTCCTGCACATAGCCAACTCTCTCCCTGAGAGCGTGGGAGTTGAGCATATAAACCGTGGCGGCAAAAATCGTCCTGCTCATCACCACAGCGTAAATGTTCCATTTAAAGGCCACCATCATCACAAGCAGCGAGACAACATGCACCGCCAGCGCAATGGAAGAATTCTTCACTGGCGTCATCATATCATCCAATCCCTGAAGGACAGAGTTGGTCAGCGTGGACGGGCAGAAAAAAACCACGGAAACAGCGCCAAGCTGCAGCATCAGGGCAGCCGTGGTGTTATCCTCCGTATAGAACAGAAGATCCATAAGCGGCTTTGCCAGTATCGTAAGCCCCACGGCACAGGGAATCGCAATCATCATATTAAAACGGATTGCCGTGTTAATCTTGCTATGTACCTGCTTGCGGCTTCCCGTCTGCACCGTCGCCACCAGGCTCGGAATCAGAGACGCTGCCAACGCCGTCGCCACAGAAAGAGGCACATTAATCAGCGTGTTGAACTGGCTGCCAAAAATCCCCATGAGGCTGGCATACTCGGTCTTTTGGGCGCCTTGTGCCGCCATGATGTTATTGAAAATAGCGGTATCCAAAAAGTCGCTGATATTGTAAACCGTGGCGCTCAAAATAACCGGCGCAATGGTCATTAACAGAATCCGGTAAATCCTCCGGTAGCTCTCACGCTTCCGGCTTCTGTCCCGCCGCATCTTTCTGCGGAACAACTGATAATAGGCGATAAATACCACGCCCACGAACAAGAGGGCCACAAAGGCTCCCATAATGGTTCCCACCGTTCCTCCTGCCGCCGCGTATGCCGCGCCGTAAGAGTCGTCCCCTCTCGTCTGCGCAATCTCCTTCCCTGTCTGAAGCAGCAGATAAGCCCCCACGATAGAAGCCACCGCATTGACAATCTGCTCAATAACCTGGGAAAATGCGGTAGGCATCATAGAGCCGTTTCCCTGGAAAAACCCCCGTACAACGCCAAGCAGCGCCACCACGAAAATACAGGGCGCAAGGACTCGCAGGGCATAGACGCTCATATCCATGGACATAAGCGTATCTGCAATAAATTCCGCCCCGAAAAAAATTGCAAGTGAAACGATACCGCTTGCAACGACTGCAAACATCAGGGCGCATTTGAACACCTTGTAGGCGTTCCGATACTGACCGATGGCCACCCGCGCCGACACAAGCTTGGACACGGCAAGGGGGAGGCTGTATGAGGTAAGCATCAAAGCAATGGTATAGATAGAAAAGGCTACGTTATAGTATCCCATCCCCTCCGTCCCCACCGTATTGGTAAGCGGAATTCTGTAAACAGCGCCTATAATCTTGGTAATCACTCCCGCAAATGCCAGTATAGAGCCCTGTACCAGAAAATTCTTATCTCTTTTTCTTCGTCGTTCAGCCATAAATTGCTCCCTCTTATCGTAATATATTCAGGACATCCATGATCTCATCCTGCTTTGTTTCCATGAGCCGGCGTTCAGCCTCCTCTATATGGTCGTATCCGGTCAGGTGCAGGATGGAATGTACAATCAGGAACGCATATTCCCGCAGAACGGAATGTCCGTACTCCTCTGCCTGGGTTATGACCTTTTCTTTGGAAATGACGATATCCCCCAGGGAAAGCTCGCCTGTCTCCGGCTCAAAGCAGTCGTCCCTCTCCTCAAGGAAACCAAACTCACCCGCCGCCGGGTACTCAATCATAGGAAATGAGAGCACATCCGTAGGCTTTTCTATCTCACGGAACTTGGCGTTCATCTCCTGAATCTGTGTATTCATGGTAAGCAGAAGGCTAACTTGAGCCTCATAAGGGCATCCCACAGCGTCAAGCGCCGACTCAATCACCTTCTGCGCAATCTCTCGGCACTTTAGAGGGAGTATTAAATCCCCTTCTTCTTCAAAATAAAGTGTCATGATTTTCTCCTTTTGTTCTTATCTCTTTCTGTGTCTGTCCCGCTTCATACTGCCGTCTCTGCCTCTATTGGTGCTTCGTTTCTCGTACTCCTCATACGCCTTCACAATCTTTTGCACTAACGGATGGCGCACTACATCTCTGCTGGTCAGATTGCATATCGCTATATCATCAATATTCTTTAGGACAGAAACCGCCACGTCAAGCCCTGATACCTGTCCGGCAGGCAGATCCTTCTGTGAGGTATCCCCCGTGACAGCCACCTTAGAGCCAAACCCGATTCTGGTCAGAAACATCTTCATCTGAGCCGGAGTGGTATTCTGTGCCTCATCCAGAATAATGTATGCATTATCCAAAGTCCTCCCTCTCATATATGCCAGGGGCGCAACCTCAATCAGCCCCCGTTCAGAATTCTTAAGGAAGCTCTCCGCCCCCATAATCTGGTACAAGGCGTCGTACAAGGGCCGAAGATAGGGGTCAATCTTACTCTGCAAATCTCCCGGCAGAAAACCCAACTTCTCCCCTGCCTCTATGGCGGGCCTTGTTAAGATAATCCTTCCCACCTCATTGTTGCGGAATGCGGTAATTGCCATAGCCATGGCAAGGTAGGTCTTTCCCGTACCCGCAGGCCCTAAGCCAAATACAATCATGTTCTTTCTCAGGGCGTCTACATAAGCCTTCTGCCCCAGAGTCTTGGGCTTAATGGGCTTGCCCTGGAGGGTGTGGCAGATAAGCTCTGCGTCCAGCTCTAAGATACTCTCTTTACTGTCCTCCATCACCAGGGCAAGGGTATAATCCACATTCTGCTCGCTTACCGTGCCTCCCCTTCTGGACAGCCCTGTAAGCTGCACAAGCACCTTCCTCGCCTTCTCTACGTTCGCCGCTTCCCCCATGATCTTCACGCTCTCGCCCCTTGCAATCAAGGTAACGTGAAGCGTCCGTTCTATCTTCTTCGCAAAAACATCAAACTGGCCGAACACATTTGCCTCATGCTCAGCCGGAATGTCGATGACTGCCTCCATTAATCCCATCCGTTATTCTCCTGTCTCGTCTTGTTCTTCGATTACCGGAACCTCCAGTAATTGAGATTGGGTCAAGGCTCCGACAGGTGTTAGGACAATAAGCCTCCCCTTCGCCTCGGCTTTTTCTGACCCTGTGTATATTTTAACATTATTCTCAATAATTTCTACCCCCTTTTTATCCAAATCTTTACAATATCGCTGAAAACTTGTACTTAATATCCTCTGAAGCTCATTTTTCGTGTACTTTTTCTCCAAAGGGCGGTAAGGCTTCGCGATTCTTTTCTCGTAAAAGACGGGAAGATAGAAATTATCACCGATACACAGTTGCTTGACAGAGCCGTACATTTCCCATGCCTCGTAGGAATTACGAATAGAGCCAAGCCTTGCATAGTAACTGCCTATTTTCAAAGTATATTCCTTTTTCTCAATGTCAGCGTACTCTTTTTCCTCATAGGTCAGGCCAATCTCATCCTGATATTCAATGGAGGTGCGTCCCTGGATATCTGCGTCCGCCTTATGATACTGGTAGGCGACCACGCATCCTGAATCGTCCAATACCGGAACCTGGCCGGATACCAGGATATCCCCTGCCTTTACCTCCTGTCCCTCCTTCACCATGGGAATCCCGTTTCGCGGAACAATCTTAGTGATGGTGCAGTCTTGGTCGGCAACGATATCCATAGCCTTAGGTTCTCCCTCCGTCTCCTGAAGGGCCTCGTCCATAGCTGGCAGCGAATCCTCATTCTCCTTCACCTGTATCATCAGCCGCGTCCCCTTTATTGAGGCTGAAACCCAGATAATGTCATTATATTCCTTTCGGATGTCTTTTACAATCCTTGCGCAGTCCACCTCGGACACAGGCATCCCGTTCGTAACCTGGGTGCTTGCAAGGAAACGTAGGAGAGTCTCGTCCGTGTAGGTAAGATTGCCCCGAATGTCAATGTTCCAGATATACCTGGACATGAGAAATACCAGAGCCAGGGAAAGGAGAGCCCCTGCAAAAAATAATTTCCGTTTACGGTATTTATGTAAAAAAAAAGGAAGACCGAACCGCCCCACAATCACTACCTTGGTTCCCGTCTTCCTGATGATCGGTTTTAACTGCCGGAAGCCCTTAACCTGGATATTCATCTCGTATGCTCGGTTCACCGGCGTAAGCCCCCACAATACAATCCCTTTATGGCTGCACGCATTTAAGAATCTCTCCGTCGAGTACCCTGTAATCCGAATACGGATGTATCCTTTGATGTATCGGATGATTTTTAACAGCAATTTTTCTCCTCCTTGTTAATGCTGATATTCAATCGATTGTATATGGCCGTTTACTTTCATCTCATCATTAGTATAATAGACCACCTGGAGTTTCTGTCCGGTAATCCGAATCTGTCCGGTTCTGGTCTGGATGCGTACCAGGGAATCGGTGTATTCGAGAATCCCTCTGTAATTCTCAAGGCACAACTCCATCTGTCCGGTAACGGTTAAGATGGGCATGCCTAAGGCTACGTCTTTGGGAAGCTCTGACAATTCCGCGATTTTATTCCTGAAAGGATGACTATCTTCTTCCTGTCTCTGTCTTTTCGGTCTCATAAAAATGCCATTCATGGATTTTACAGTAGTTTATGCCAGGACAGAAAGGAATATGCATAGGAATAAATCTATGTACGATTCTACGATTGTCCCAATAAATGCACCGGCAAAACCTTAAACAGCGTGGAGGACAACACCATTCCCCACAAAATCCCCTGCCTCTGTCTCCTGCTGCTTTCTATCTTTTCCAGATTACGATAACTGTCTTTAAGCCTTGATTTCCCCTTGCGCAGATCTGCCAATATCTTAAGACCTGCCCATGATTGAAGCACTGTAAGCAGAAGGACGCCTAAGCTTCTAAGGAGCCGCTGCTTTCCTGCAAATAAATAGTACATCCCCTCCGATATGCCAACCAGTGTCGCTATATGATGAATCCCGATACAAATTGATAACTCTTTTTCACGCATCTTCCCTTATCCCCCTTAACTGACTTTGATTCTATTGTACAGGATTTTGCTGTCGGAATATAGTAAAACAGTTCGCAATTTTCTACATTTTTCGTGTCCAGATAAAAAGCGGCTTACGAACATCATTCTCATAATCTTCGTAAGTCGCTCTTTTGTCTGTCTTATCTTTATGTAAGACCAATTCATCCTGACGCTAAACTAAACAAGTATGTCAATATTCTCTCCCAATCCTGGTATCGACACGCCGCCGGAAACCTGTGCCGCTGCATCCATCATCTCGGCCATGGCCTCAGTTGACATCTCCATGGCGTCCATAACTTTAGACATCATAGCAAATCCAACATTCATCTGCAGCTTTTCCATAGACATAACTGATGATAATCCTGCAATATCCATGTATTCTTCTCCTTTCTCTATCAAGGGTATATATCTATATATCGGCTTCATCTGTACATACTTAACTCTAAAACTTAAGATTTCACCCCAAAAGGCGCACACCCTTACACTCATTCAGGATGTACGCCTCATTCTAAGCCGCAAAGTATTAATTATTTACCAGCTTATCCTCATCACTCCAGCTATACAGCTTACGTAACTCCTCGCCGATCTTCTCACACTCGTGCTCTGCTGCATTTCTTCTCATCGCACGGAAATGAGGCGCGCCCACCTTGTTCTCGGTCAGCCACTCCTTAGCAAAGCTTCCGTCCTGGATGTCGGACAGAATCTTCTTCATAGCCTTCTTGGTATCCTCTGTAATAATCTTCGGTCCGGTAATATAATCGCCGTACTCAGCCGTATTGGAGATGGAATATCTCATTCCTGCAAAGCCGGACTGATAAATCAAATCAACAATCAGCTTCATCTCATGGATACACTCAAAGTAAGCATTTCTCGGATCATATCCTGCCTCAACAAGAGTCTCGAAGCCTGCCTGCATCAACGCGCAGACACCGCCGCACAGAACCGCCTGCTCACCGAAAAGGTCTGTCTCTGTCTCTGTACGGAAATCTGTCTCAAGAACGCCTGCCCTTGCGCCGCCGATTGCCAGAGCATATGCCAAAGCCTTGTCAAGAGCCTTACCGGAGGCATCCTGTTCTACCGCCACCAGACACGGAACACCCTTGCCTGCCTGATACTCGCTTCTTACCGTATGTCCGGGTCCCTTAGGTGCAATCATCGTTACATCCACGCCTGCCGGCGGAACAATCTGCCCGAAATGAATTGCAAAGCCGTGAGCGAACATCAGCATGTTGCCCTCCTCTAAGTTCGGGGCGATATCCTTCTCATACATAGCAGCCTGTAACTCATCATTAATCAGGATCATGATGATATCAGCCTTCTTTGCCGCCTCAGAAGCCATATAGACTTCAAATCCCTGTGCCTCAGCCTTTGCCCAGGATTTGCTGCCCTCATACAGACCGATGATTACATGACAGCCGGACTCCTTCGCATTCAAAGCGTGAGCATGTCCCTGGCTTCCGTATCCGATTACGGCGATTGTCTTTCCCTCCAGTAATGATAAATTACAATCCTCCTGGTAATAAATCTTTGCCATCTTTACATTCCTCCTGCATTTTAGAAAATAAAATATGTTGAAATAATATTGTGAAACAGAAAAAAGCCAATGAAAGTCTTATCCCTGTTTTACATACAAATATATGGATGTCCGTCAAATTCAGTCAATATATGTAACATCCTTGCTTCCGCGGGACAATCCGGTAATTCCTGTCCTGGCGAGCTCTAAAATCTCATACCCGTCTAACAGATTCAAAAATGCCTCAAGCTTTGACTGGTTTCCCGTAAGCTCAATCATCAGGGAATCATTCTCCACATCCACAATCTTGGCGCGGAAAATATCCGCCACAGAGATAATCTCTGACCGTTCCGCCTTATTTGCCCGTACCTTAATCATAATCAGCTCACGGTATACCGATTCCTCCGGCTTTAATACCTTGATCTCGATTACATCCTCTAACTTCCTCACCTGCTTCTCAATCTGAGCCAGAATCAGCTCGTGCCCTGACGCAACAATAGTAATCCTTGTAAATCTGGGATCTGCCGTTACACCAGCCGTAATGCTGTCAATACTGTACCCGCGTCTGCTGAACAGTCCTGATATACGGCTTAGAACACCCGTGGTATTATCAACAATCAATGAATAAACTCTCTGCATAATGCACCTCTTTCTTTCGCTTGAAAAATGATAATATTCAAAAAACAGAGTGCGTTCTGTTTTTTAATCATAACAACATCTTTTCTCTTTGTCAAGTAAAATATCAATATTTTGTGATGATATGCCTGAAACTTTTATACGTAATCAAGGATTCCCTCCACCGTCTCTGCTATGTAATCCGCCCCTGCATTTAGAAGCTCGTCTCTGCCTCCAAATCCATACAGAATCCCCAGACAGTCAATCCCCGAAGCATGCGCCCCAATCACGTCATGCTCGCGGTCACCCACCATCAATACCCTGGACTTGTCCGTAATTTTACAGGTATAAAGCGCATAGCGGATGACCTCCTCCTTAGTCCCGCGTCCGCCGCCCATCTCCATACCTGCCACATAGTCAAAGTATTGCATGAGATGAAAATGCTCTATAATCTGCCGCGCAAATGGCTCTGGCTTGGAGGTCGCCACAACCAACGTCTTGCCCCGTCTTTTGAGCTCTTTTAACACGTCCTCCATTCCGTCGTAGACACGGTTCTCAAAAATTCCCCTGTCGCGGTAATACTCCCTGTAATACCCGACGGCTTCTTTACATTGTTCTTTTGTAAAGCCGCAGAATTTTTCAAAAGAATCCATAAGGGGCGGCCCGATAAATGAATAGAGCCTCCTGCGGTCTGTGGCTTCGATTCCAAATTTCTTCAAGGCGTAAATCACAGAATTGGTAATGCCAAGGGAGGAATCCGTTAATGTCCCGTCTAAATCAAAGAAAAAAATATCATAATTGTTATTCTTATTTTTCATAACCTCTGTCCCTTTCCAAAGCGCAATATACGGCATTCACAGTCATTGAAAGGAATCCCCGCATAAAAAGCAGCACTTTACATGCAATTCTAGCACAGGAAATACCGAATAACAACCTAATTTCCTTAACTCGTAACATAATCCGTAACAGCCTTATCCTCCCGCGACACACAGAAATATTTCCATATACATCTGGTATCCTCCTCCTGGCTGCTGAACAGATACGGAATCCAATCTTCATCATATACCAGTACAGAGCCATGGATGATATACATCTGATACTGCCTGCCATATCCAAATATAATCTCCCCGTCCTCGTCATAAATATTGACATATGAAATGATATCCATCTCATAAGGCCATCTGTCATGGTTTCTTCGGTTGAGCTCCATGATACACATTCGGTAAGTACAGTCTGCACGAAATATCTCGTCCTTATCCCTGCTTGCGTATATAAACAACTGGCATAGTTGGGTGTCAGTATATTTTTGAAGTTGTATCAACGAAATGCAGTAATCAATCTCAAGCACGGTAAAAATCCCTTTCCAATGTCATTTTATCCAATATTTTGTTCTTTTTCTATTCTTTTCATACATCCGGCTTCAAAATAATAGTATGGATGGCCGCCGAGCACTTCGACCTTATTATCATTTACAAAAAGAGTAACCTCCTCCGGCAATGCGAGAATTTTTCCACTCTTTGATAATTCCAACAGATATTTTCTGCTTTGCTCGTCTTTTTCAGCGCTGCGATTGGTGTAATGACATAAAAGCGATACTCCGTTCAATATATCAAAGCCGTCAATTTCTTTTAGGTTCACTTCATTGGCATCGTCGAGACGGCACGCCTCTAAATCTTTTCCAAAAATAATCGCACCGGCGCTGCCCCCAAAAATAATTCCGTCATTGTGCAGATATTCACTGATTTTTTCAAAAGCTCTGCTTGCCTTTAATTCTTTTAATAATTTAAAGGTATTGCCTCCGCCAATATATAGGAAACTGTAATCCAGCAGATTTTTAGATGCCAGCTCATCTTTGCTTCTTATCATGTCTATGTGAGGAATATGGACATTTTTTAATTCGTCATTAATCCACTCGTAACAGCCGCCATATCTTTGCTTATCCATTGCAAGAGGTATATAGAGGCAAGGTTTTGAATGGTCTATAAGCTCGTTTAATCTCTGATTGGCCTTTCGTGTCTGGGTGCCTGAACCGCCGCCGCATAAAAATACTTTCATTTTGCCGCCTTCCTTTTTAGAATATAGTATACATAGAAAACGACCACACAGAAATATATGTGGTCATTTATCACCATTCCTATCAAATATTTACAGCTTCTTTTCTTCAATCGTAATCGTATCCCCTTCACGAAGCTTCTGCTGGAACATCCCTGGCTCTCCATTCACGGTAAGCTCAATCGTACCTTTGGGATTATTAAGATTAATACCGGAATATTGAAGCAAATCCATCAGATAATACGAGCCTCCGTTTTCTTTACGCGGCAGACGCAAAGGCGAGCCATTGAGCTGAAAGAGGATACTGCCTCCTCCACTCATACGGGGGGCTTGGGAAGTGATTCCTCCTGCCCTTGGCACTCCTGACGGCGCTATCCCCGATACACCAGGCCTGTTGCCCCCGCCCGTGCCAAAATCTAACTCCAACTGCCCGTCCGCCATGTGGCTATTTTCCTGTCTGCCTCCTGCCTGCACACCCTGTCCGATTGACGGCTGTACTTCCGTGTTCCTTTTCAGGGACACTTGCTCTGCCGCCGCGGGCTTTGCCTCCACCTTCACCTGCTCTGTCCTGCTCTTGATATCTGCTACCGCATCCGCAACCTGCATCCGCCGCATCCCGTTCTCAGACTCCGATACCGGCGGCTTTGCCGGCTTTCTATCCTCTGCTTTGGGATATACCGCCATATCCTTCTTATTCAGTCCAGGGTTCTCTGCCGCTTTCCCTGCCACATCAGCAATCCCGACAGTATCCCTCCTGCCTTCTTCACTGGTAACCGCCTCTTTTTTCGCGGCATCCTCTGTCACAATACCATCAATCCCGAAATCCTCCGGCTCAGTGGTATCAACTCCATCTGCCCCTGTATCCTCCGGCTTGGCGGTATCAATTCCATCTGCCGACTCCTTTGCCATATTTGCGGCGCCGTCCGATTCCTGGACTTCCCCATCCTTTTGCTCAACGTCCGTTAAATCCTCATCCTCCTTGGAAGCCTCCTCCGGCTCATCCTTCTTCGGCATCCGGATTCGGATCACATCGCCAATCTTAAGAGGCGTGTCCAAAGGCATAAACACCCCGTTCAGCGTGATTTCCAGGCACTCAGAGGCTCCTTCAATATCACCCAGGCATGGAGTGGCCGGAACTCCCGGAATAGACGGAACAAAATCAATACAATCCCCTGCATTGATTACCGCAGAGAGCTTTCCCTCCTTCTTATTGATAAACAGCGACGCCGGCTGAGCCGCAGTACCGTAGAACACCTTGCGTTTCCCGTTGACCGTCACAGGAAGGCTGGTGCCCGGACGTCCCAGAATATCCTGAAAAGTATAACCGTTCATCATCAAAAGGTTCAGAGCCGTAAAGCTTCCGCTGCGGAATAGCTTCGCCGGCCTTCCATTCAAGGTCACACGGAAGCTGTCATTAATGAGATTCAGACCTGACGAGATTGTAATTCCAAGGGGCGTCGCGTACTCCGGATTATTCAGGTCGTACTCGTCAGAAAATGCGCTGATTCGGAAATTATTTCCGGCAACCGCCACTCGGTTGGCATCCATCTGAAGTGCCGCCGTAATTCCTTCCCGAAGTCCGGAAAGCTTACTGCCGCCTCCGGCAAGGAAAAGCGCGGAGGGTGCGCCGCCGTTGACCTCAAGCACCTTTGCCGCAATCTCCTTGCACAGAACCTCTGAGGTGCTCTGGATACACTGGAGAACTTCTTCCCGTGACGCCTTTCTCTCGAAGCCTAAGATATCCGTAAAGGTAATTACCTCCTCCTGTTCAATCTGGGCCTTCATAGCCTCCGCTGTCCCGAAATCTACCAGATATTCTCGCATGACTGCCTCTGTAATCTCGTCGCCTGCCACGGTTGCCATCGTATAACCCGTCACGCTCCCGCCGGTACAGGCAGCAATATCCGAGGTACCCGCCCCGATATCTACCATAACCAGATTCAGAAGCCGTAGATTTTCCGGAATGGCCGCATTAATGGCCGCAATCGGCTCTAGCGTCACGCTGACTACCTCAAGGCCGATCTTGTTCATGGTAGTATACAGACTCTCCACTACTTCACTTGGAAGGAAGGTTGCAATCAAATCCACCTTCACGTCCTGCCCCCTGTGGTCTTTCAGGCTGGAAATCCTGTAGTCATCCAGATAATACTGGCACACCGTATAGCCTACCAGATAGAAACGCCGCATATCCTCCTTGGCGTTGTTCTCCTCGTCAAAGGCTTCCTCCACCTTATTGATGGCCCCTGCCTCCAAACGGCTTATAATCTCGTCGTCAATCAACTGTTTACCAGGCAGGTTAATCTCAAACTCCGCCCGCTTCGTCCGAAGGGCGCGCCCCGCCGCGGCAACGCAGACACGGCTCAACTGGAAATTCACCTTTTCCTCAAGACGCTTCTTCACCTTTCTGGCCAATGTTGTTACCTTCTCTATATTCTCAATCTGTCCGTCGATCATCGCTCGCTCTGTATGTTCTTCCTTATCAATGGCAATGATCCTGACCTTGTCTTCTTCCACGATTCCGACCATTCCGATAATACTCCGTGTTCCAATATCCAGAGCAAATACGGCATTTTCAGCCTGAACCTGCAGCTTTTGAACCTTCTGAACCTGTGCCTTTTTAACTTGTCCCTTTGCCATGTCCGTCCTCCTGTGTAATATGGGCTTAACTCATCCTACCCCAAAATTTTCACTATAAACTATTATAATAAACTTCCATTTCAATGTAAATATTTTTCTGTTGGAAACCTCTTGAAATCTATGATAACATTGTCGTTCATATCTTATACGCTCACAAAAAAATCTATGTCAAGCCTTAACATAGATTTTTTTGCCTCGCTATTATGTATTTATTTTCCTTCTGTACTCACCGGCGTAATCACAATATTCTGCGCAGCAACCCCTGTCTTGCGCGCCACAATATCCTCAATCTGCGCCCTGTTGGCGTCGCTTAAGTCCGCCGCGTTTACCACCACATCCGCCGTATCTGCCGTAAGGCTTATCACCACTTCATCGAAGCCCTTGGAGGCAAGAAGGGTCTCTGCCGCGGCCTCCTTCTCCGCCAAATCTGTCATTGCCACCATCTGATTGACGGCGTCCTGCTTCTGGGCGTCGCTCAATGTCTCATTGTCGATAATCTCAAGCAGGGATTCCTTATTCTTTGCGCGAACCTGCTCTCTTGCCACCTTCGCCTCTGCCACCACTGCGCTGGCCTCGCCGCCAGTGAGCACAGCCTCGCCCGGCGTGCCGTCTACGCTTCCGTCGGCGCCTTCCCCGTCCTGGCTTTTAATATCCTCCGACGCGCTGGCAAGGTCCTCCTCCGAGATATCCAGAAGCTCTTGGTTGGCAAGGTCTGCGTTTGCAGTCTCCGCCTCCTTCTTGTCCCCGAAGATTTTCCCCGAATAATTCAGGTATCCTGCCGCCGCAATCATGACGGCCAAAGCCGCAATAATGATCTGGTTCTTCTTCACTATCTGTTTCACTGTTCTTCCTCCTACTTCTGCCACATTATTTTGAACTTTTCTTCATTATCCTAATCTTATGCGTGTCTATCCCAAATAATGCCTGGACTGCCTCAGTTATATTCTGTTTGACCACTGAATCCCCTCCGCCCTCGGCAATCACTACCACCCCTTCAATCTGGGGGCTTAACTCTTTGCTGACATAAGGCTCTCCCGATGAACCGCCGTCATTGTACACGGTTGTTTCCCCATGGGTGCTGTTCTGAGTTGTCCTTGCGCCTCCCTGGCTGTCTGACTCGGACACGGCCTCGTTTGTTACTGCCAAATCTTTTTCCACCACCTTCTGTGCAGAAGATTTCAGGGTAATCATTACCGTCACATCCCCCACCCCTGCCATCTGTGAAAGAGCCGCCGCAAGCCGGCTCTCAAGATTGCTCAGATACTCGTCCTGGCTGACCTCTGGGGTTCCTTCGCTTAATCCAAGCCCAGTCTGTGTTTTTCCTTTCTCAACTCCTTTCTTTTCCGTGGGAAGCGCAATGACAAGCAGGAGAATTCCCGCAAGCACAACGATGAGAAGCTGATCTTTTTTTATCTTTTTCAGGGAAATCTTCCCTGGAATGTGAAATAAATTCATCCTCATCATCTCCCTATTTTAATCTCATCCACGCCCATGGACGCGCTGTCATCTTCATTTTCCTGCCAGATGTCCAAAAGCCCGGCTTCTAAATCCTCGGACGCCCCATAAAGATATTGGGACGCCTCCTCCATTTTCTCCACCTGCTCTCGGTATACAGGGCTGTCGTAAAGCCTCTGCCATAGATTTCCCATCCCCAGAAGCCTAAGAAAAGGGTCTGTCAGCATGACCGCCAGCGCCAGGCCGGTGAAGAACCGGATATAGCGCTTGTAATCGGAATTAGGGACCACATGCATGACCATAGTTACCATGACCATGTAAAATGAAAGCTTCATCATCCATTCATACAAATAAGAAAACATTTTCACACCTCATACATTTCCCGTGACAGCCGCCACCACGGCGATGGTCAGAAGAAACAAAAAGCCTGTGGTAAAGATTACACCAAGCAGCATCCGGCACCCCTCTCCCACAGTCTCGATGCATCCCACAACCCGTTTGTCAGAGACAGGCTGTATCACCGCGGCAGCCAGCTTGTAGAGAAGGGCAATGCAGGCAACCTGCGCCAGAGGAACGACGCAGAGGGCGACGGAAATGACTGCCCCTGCCATGCCGATTCCGTTTTTTACAAGGACGGCGGTTCCGATGGCTACTTCCGCCATGCCTCCTATCGCGTCCCCGATTCCGGGAATTGCCTCTGCGCTGCGGGTGAGCACGCTTCGCTTTACCGTGTCAATCGCAGGGCTGATCAGCCCCTGGATGACATTTAACCCCACAATACAGGCCAGCACCGTCTTGAGAATCCAGGAAACCGCCATCTCGATTAACTCTGCAAATTTACTCAGATAGTCCTCATCCGACAGATAATTCAGAACCCGCACAATCATATAAATATGAAGCATAGGCAGCAGAAAATTCAGAATCAGCACCTCTGTCAGAAAGATTAGAAACAGCACCAGATGGTAGAAGGCTACGGAGGTGGCGCTGCCTAACGCAACGGAGACTGCCAGGAAATATAAGGGGCAGAATACGCCCATGAAGGCAGTCAGCGCCTCGATTCCTCCCCGCACCCAGTTGATTACTGCTTCAAACGTGCTGACGGCCAGGGCGATGAGCAGCAGGTACAGGGCATAAAAACTGATGTCAGAGATTTGCCGGCTCTGAAACACCTTGGAAAAATTGCTGAATACTGCCGCCAGCAACGCGATAATCAGCATATGCACCAGATTGTCACGGCTGCTTTTAAAAGCGTATCCAAGCTGCTCTGCCAGAAGCCTTCCCATTAGCCGGATGGAAAATTCTAGGTTACCGGACAAAATTCCCATCAGTGTTTCCTTAAAATCAAGCTGCTCGTCAGGAAACAACTCCTTAAGCGAGCCGTCTATTTCTTCAAAATCATACTGGCTGACCACATTGTCCCTGATTTCTGAAAATACTGCCCCCTCCTGCGATTTATTCCCTTCTGACGCCGTATTTTCTGATGCCGTCCTGCCGTTCTCCTGAGCCAGAGTTTCCAGAGCCGGACAAAGTAATACAAGCAGGGCCGCCAGTATTGGCAAGGTATATTTCCATTTCCTCATGACAGAAATTCCCTGATCGTATTCAGCAGAGTCATGAGTATGGGAAGGCTTAAAAGCATGACCGCCAGTTTCCCGAAGATTTCAATCTGGGACGCAATCGTCTGGTATCCTGCGTCCTTGCAGATTCCTGCTGAAAATTCCGCGACATACGTGATGCCGAGCATCTTAATCAGCGTCCCGATGTACGCCTGATCCATCTGGATGAACCTGCCGATGCCCTTCATTGCCTCCACAATGGTTTCGAGCCGGCTAAGGACGCAAAAGAAAATAATCAGGCTCAGCGTCACGGTAATATAAATACCATACTCGGATTTTCCGCTTTTAAACTGTACTGCCAGAAGTGTTCCGGCAACCCCCATGATTCCGATCTGCAGCATGTCCATGGCATTCCCTTCTTTCTACTGTCGGATATTTTATAGTGAAAACAGCCCCTTAATGGATTCAAACAAATCGTAGATGTACGGCACGATCCAGAACAGCACCAGCAAAAGTCCCGCCAGGCTCGTAAGGAAAGCCTGCTCCTCCCTCCCACTGTGCTTTAGTACCTGGCTTAACACGGAAACCAGGATTCCCACAGCCGCAATTTTGAATATCAGGTTCACACTCATGTACTCCTCCTCTATATCAACAGGACAGTGATAAAGATTCCACTCATCACGCCAAGGCAATGGCATAATCTTATCTTTGTCCGCATTTCCTCCCGCATCTCCTCCATGGAAATCCTTAACTCCTCCAGATACAAATCCAGCGTCTTTACCTGCATCTCCACATCCGCAATCCCTAACTGATTTCCGAAGGCGGCAAGGCGGAGAATTTCACCCTCAGGAAGCCCTGAAGCCTTAAGGCCGGCTTTTGTACCTTCCTCCCACATACTTGCAAATGTGCCGCTTTGCTCTTTCTCCATCTGGCTGCACAGCCCAATGAGCCATTCCCTGTAAGGGCTTCTTGCCTTCTGGCCAATCTGCCAAAACGCCTCTCCTAAATAAGCTCTGGCATATAGAATCTCACTCCTTAGCAAATACAGTAGCTTCTGCAAATACAAAAGCTGTTCGTAACCGTTCTTCACCCGTTCTGCCGCAGCGTGCCCCCACACAGAGGTGGCTGCAATGACAAGCACGCCGCCTATGGTTTTCAGCAGCATGGCGCGCCCGCTGTCTCACTGTATAGAAGGCTTCCCCTGCTGTCAAACAGTCCCTTTATCTGTCCGACTCTCTCACGCTTTCCAAGGAGTATGTACCTCTCAAACCGTTTCTCTGCCACCATACGGTCTATCAGTGGCTTCCTGCGAAGCTCATCCATGGAAGCTGCGTGGATGGTTGCCAGCATCCGGCAGCCACAGTGCATGGCGTGCTCGATGGCATGGATATCCTGTGCCGACCCGATTTCGTCCACAGCCAGAACCGCGGGACTCATGGAACGAATCAGCATGTTCATCCCTTCCGCCTTGGGGCATCCATCCAGAATGTCGGTGCGGATACCCAGTTCGTTCTGCGCCACGCCTTTATAGCAGCCCCCGATTTCCGAGCGCTCATCCACCACGCCTACCGCCATGCCCCGCATCCAGCGGTTTCCGTCGGAGATCTGGCGTATCATATCCCGAAGCAGCGTCGTCTTTCCGCACCCTGGCGGCGAGACGATCAATGTATGGCAGAGCCTTCCCTCCTGTGTGATATATGGAAATACGCAGTCTGCACACCCTAAAGCCTCATGGGACATCCGAAGATTAATGGAGGAGATATGGCGCAGGTTCTTCACCCTGCCGTTCTCTATGATTGCCTGGCCTGTCATTCCTACTCTATGCCCTCCCTCGATGGTAATAAACCCCTGCTTCATTTCCTGTTCGTATGCATATAAGGAAAAGTTGCTGACGTACTCTAACATCTCCCTTACGTCCTCCTTTGTTACCATATAGGGCCCGTCCCGTTGATTCTTAAACATCCTCTCTTGTCCGTCATAAATCACAAGAAGCGGTTTTCCTACCCGAAGCCTTAACTCCTGTATGTGGGAATCGTCAAGCTGTTCACGGTTTACCGCAAGCCGGACATTACGGGGGAGGACCCTTAAAATTCTGTCATTTTGCATATCTGTCCACCTCTTAATTCCAATATATGTACAGGCTTCGTATTTATGAATAAAATATAATTGAGATCATTACCGAAAAATGGTAGAATAACGAAAATAAGAAGGAAAAGATGTAAAAGGGCGCTAAATTGATAAACTTTGCACCCTTATGATTCGCTGCTATTCAATTCTACTCTTTAATCTTATCAATATCCGTGAGATTCACACCCATACTTGTAAGGATTACTTTCAAAGAGATATAGTCTTCTTTCAAATCTTCATATGTTTTTGTTGCATTTTCTTCTTTTGCTAACAGCATACGTTTTTGTACTTTTAGAAAATCATTCACAGATCTTTCGATAATTTCACCGTTGCTTGGCATATGCCCACCTCCCAATATGAAAGTAAATTGTTATATTAATTTCAGTATAACATAATCAGATTGCGAAGTCTATCCATTGAAGAAGGGATGTTGCAAAATAATCATCAATAGATTATCTTATAACATCCCTTTTCTATTCGTCTATCCTAATTCTACTCAGCAACGTCCTTCATACTAAATGAAATCCGCCCCATCTTATCTTTCCCCAGGCAGACTACCTTCACCACATCTCCCAGTGTCAGTACATCCTCCACCTGCCTAACTCTCTCCTTCGCAATCTTGGAAATGTGCACCATTCCCTCCTTGCCCGGCGCGAATTCGATAAATGCGCCAAACTCCTTAATGCTGACAACCTTTCCTTCCAAGACCTGTCCCGCCTCGAAGTCGGTGACGATGATATAAATCATCTTGCGCGCCTCGTCCATACTCTGGGCATCCGTTCCGCAGATAGACACAGAACCGTCGTCCGTAATGTCAATCTTCACGCCGGTCTGCTCAATGATCGCGTTGATGGTCTTGCCCCTCTGGCCAACCACGTCTCCAATCTTCTGGGGGTCAATCTGCATCTGGATAATCTTCGGCGCATAGGGCCCTACCTCCGGCCTTGGCTGGTCAATGGTCTTAGCCATTACCTCGTCGAGAATATAGGTTCTCGCCTTCTTCGTCGCCGCGATTGCCTCCTCAATAATCGGTCTTGTCAGACCGTGAATCTTAATATCCATCTGAATCGCCGTGATTCCCTTATGGGTTCCGGCAACCTTAAAGTCCATATCTCCAAAGAAATCCTCAAGCCCCTGGATGTCTGTCAGCACCAGATAATCGTCATCCGTCTCTCCGGTTACCAGTCCCGCGGAGATGCCTGCAACCGCAGCCTTAATCGGCACGCCCGCCGTCATCAGCGACATGGAGGAGGCACAGATACTTGCCTGGGACGTAGAGCCGTTGGACTCAAAGGTCTCAGACACGGTACGGATTGCATAGGGGAACTCCGTCTCGCTTGGAAGTACAGGAATCAGCGCCCTCTCTGCCAGCGCCCCATGGCCGATCTCACGGCGTCCCGGCCCTCTGGACGGCCTTGTCTCTCCCACGGAATAAGACGGGAAATTATAGTGATGCATATATCTCTTGGAGGTCTCCGCCTCGTCAAGCCCGTCAAGCCTCTGAGCCTCCGCGAGAGGCGCCAGGGTCGTAATCGTACAGATCTGAGTCTGTCCGCGGGTAAACATTGCAGAGCCGTGAACCCTGGGAATCAAGTCAATCTCTGCCGCCAACGGACGAATCTGATCGATGTCCCTTCCGTCGGGGCGCTTGTGATCCTTCAGAATCATCTTGCGCACCGTCTTTTTCTGGTACTGGTATACCGCCTCGCCAAGCACGGCAAGCCATTCCTCATTCTCCGCAAATGCTTCCTTAAGCTTCTCTGTAATCTGGCGGATATTCTCCTCCCGCACCTGCTTCTCATCCGTAAATACTGCTTCCTCCATTGCCTCCGGAGAAACAATCTCACGGATTGCCGCAAATAACTCCTCCGGAACCGCACAGCTCTCATATTCATGCTTCTTCTTGCCGCACTCTGCCACGATGGTATCGATAAATGCAAACACCTTCTGGTTCATCTCATGGGCAGCAAAGATTGCCTCAATCATCTGCTGTTCAGGAACCTCGTTGGCTCCTGCCTCAATCATGATAACCTTTTCCTTGGTGGAGGCCACGGTCAGGGCAAGGTCAGACATCTCCTTCTGTGCCGCCGTTGGGTTAAACACAAACTCTCCTTCTACCAGACCTACCTGTGTCGTGGAAATCGGACCGTCAAAAGGAATATCGGAAATACTGGTTGCAATGGCTGCCCCCAACATAGCCGTAAGCTCTGGCGAGCAGTCCTGGTCCACGGACAGCACCAAATTCTCCAGTGTCACGTCATTGCGGTAATCCTTGGGGAACAATGGACGCATGGGCCGATCAATCACACGGCAGGTAAGGATTGCATTCTCAGAAGCCTTGCCTTCTCTCTTATTGAAGCCTCCCGGAATCTTCCCTACGGAATACAGCCTCTCATTATATTCTACGCTTAAGGGAAAGAAATCAATCCCTTCCCTGGGCTTCTCGGAAGCCGTGGCCGTACACAGTACGGTTGTATCCCCATAGTGCATCAGTACGGCGCCATTGGCCTGCTTCGCCACTCTGTCCACATCCACACAGAGTTTTCTTCCGGCTAACTCCATCTCAAATTGTCTGTACATACATCTTCTCCTTTTTCTTATACATTTCTCGCAGACAAAAGCCGCCGAAACTACTGAAAAACACATTTATATAGATACAAATATGCTTTTCAGTGGTCTCGGATAATACTTCCGTCCACTAATTAACTGCCGAAATACAACCGGTACATATGTGCCAGCCGTTTTCCGACAGTTTTTAATGAAGGACGCAGCAAAATCACCCTGCGCCCTTCCACATAACTATTTTCTAAGTCCTAATCTCTCGATCAGTGTACGGTATCTCTCGATATCCGTCTTTTTCAAATATGCAAGCAGACCCCTTCTCTGTCCAACCATCTTAAGAAGACCCCTTCTTGAATGATGATCCTTCGGGTTGTTCTTGAAATGCTCGGTTAAGTCGTTAATCCTTGCTGTCAGGATTGCAATCTGTACCTCCGGAGAACCTGTATCTCCCTGTGACCTTCCATAGTCTGCTACAATCTGTTCTTTCCTCTCTTTGGAAATCATGTTCTTATCCTCCTTTTTGATTCAATAAACGCCGGATATTAAGTAAGGGTTGGAGTTTTCCATTTACCGAACATCGGCTTTCACACCTGTCAAGTATAGCACAGAGCATGTCACATGTAAAGAATTATTTTATTCGTCATCGTCATCATCTCCGGATTCCCCAGAGTCCGCTGGCTCTAATATTGCGAAAGCAATGTTCGTCGCATGGTCTCCCACACGCTCTAAGCCGGAAACCGTATCTGAAAACATCATTCCCGCTTTCGGGGTACATTTATTCTTAGTCAGACGTTTTACATGGGAATTCTGTAATTTCTTCTCCATCTCGTCAATCTCGTCCTCCAGCCGCAGAATTTCCGCCATATGCTTGTAGTTCCGGTTCTTGAACATTTCCAGGGAATACTCCATAATCATGACGGCCTTTTCGTTCATCTCCTGAAGCTGCCGTTTTGCCTTATCGCTGAAATCAATCCCCCACTCAAGCCTTGTCTTTGCCGAGTCCGCAAAATTCTCCGCATGGTCCCCCACGCGCTCAATATCATTGACCACATGAAAAAGCCCGCCGATCAGCCGTTCGTCCGCTATGGGCAGCACAAGCTCGTTTGCCTGCACCAGATAATCCGTAATCCTGCTGTTCATATAATCAATATACTTCTCCCGCTGGTAGACCTCCTGTATCTTCTCCTCGTTGGGATTGCACAAAACCTCCATGGCAACCCGCAGGTTTTCTGTGGCTACCTTTCCCATATGCTCGATTTCCGCGATTCCGTTTACCACAGCCGTCGTGGTAGACAGAATCTTTCCGGTGCCGATAAACGGCAGCTCATACTCATCCTCTGCCGTCTCATCCTCGCCGGGAACAATCCGGTATGTGGCCTTCACGATCCATCCCATGAACGGGAACAGCATCGCCACTTCAAAGACCTTCATCAAGGTATGTACATTGGCAACCGCCCTGGCAAGATTGCCGCCGGAGATATAGAGCATCATGTCCGTAAACGGGTCGATGGCAAGCCAAAGGATAATAAACATCACAGTAGACCCAATCACATTGAATAAAAAATGAATCAGCGCCGCCCGCTTTGCGTCCTTCTTGCCGCTTAAGCTAGCCACCAGCGCAGACACGCAGGCGCCAATGTTACAGCCAAGTATCATAAACGGACAGATGGCAAACTCCAGAAGGTTCTGGGACACCATCAAAAGGATAATACCCACAGTGGCAGATGAGCTCTGCAGCACAGCAGTAATCGCAAATCCCGTCAGTATCGCCGCGAAGGGGTTGGTCAGAGACGAAAGGAATTCAATAATCCTTGGGGATTCCTTGACTGCCTCCATGCTGTCTCCCATGATGCTTAAGCCCATAAACAGGATACCAAAGCCTAAGATAACCTCCCCGATCTTCTTAATCCCCTGCTTCTTGCAGAACATGACCATCACCACGCCGATGATGACGATCAAAGGCGCAATGTCCGACAGGTTAAAGGCAATCAACTGCCCTGTGATGGTTGTCCCGATATTCGCCCCTAAGATAACTCCGGACGCCTGCATGAGATTCATCAGCCCCGAATTCACAAAGCTGACGACCATAACCGTAGTTGCATTGGATGACTGGATGATTGCGGTAAACACAATTCCAACCATCATACCGATAAACCGGTTCTTGGTAAAGAATTCCAATATGCTGCGCATCTTTGCACCGGCTGCCTTTTCGAGTCCCTCACTCATCATCTTCATCCCGTACAGGAAGAATCCCAGTCCTCCGAGCAGCATAAAAATTGTCGTGATCCTCATTCGTATTCTCCTTTACTCTACATTCCAAAGAAACGTTTTCCGTACTCAATATCCCTGTCAATGCATGATTTCAACTTTGCAACGCTCTCAAACACACACTCCGGTCTCCGAAAAGACAGAAGCTCGATGGTCACTTCCTTCCCGTAGGCATCCCCGTCGTAACCAAACAGAAAACTTTCTATCAATACTCTTTCCTCTTTACTCACCGTCGGCTTTACGCCTACATTGGAGATTCCGTGAAACCACTCTTTGTCCACCTGTATATTGCTTAAATACACTCCACGGGGCGGCACAAGCTTCCCCTCCTGCCACGCCACATTAAGAGTGGGAAACCCTAAGGTTCTTCCAAGTTTTTTCCCATGCTCTACCTGTCCGGTGATTCCGTAGGAATACCCCAGAAGCTGGTTTGCCAGGGCAAGCTTCCCCTCGCTTAGAAGCTCTTTGATATAGGTGCTGCTGATGACACGGTCCTCATACCTTTCTTTTTCGATTACAATCAGGCGATATCCGTAGACCTCCTCAAACTGCCGAAGCATATGGATATCTCCCTGCTTCTCATAACCAAACTGAAAATCTGTCCCCACTACCACATATCTGGCGCGAAGCCTGCGGCTTACAATGTCACGTATAAATTCTTCCGCGTGGATTTTGCTGAACTCCAGGGTAAAGGGACATTCCACCAGAACCTCCACCTTTTCTGAAAGCCTCCGCTGTCTTTCCCTTCCTGTCATCAGCATCCTCGGCGTCTTTCCAATCCTCTCCCACAAAGGCTGCATGTCAAACGCGCACACGATACTGGCAAGCCCTTTGGCTTCCCCCAACCTCTGAACCTGCTCTACCAGCTTTTGATGCCCTGTGTGCAGGCCGTCGAATTTGCCGAAGGTTACCGCCGATTCCCTCCTGCCCTCATAGTCGGACAGTCTATTGATGTATTGCATATCTGTTCCTCTTTACTCTACCATTGCTGTTATTCTCCGCTTATATAGAACATCTTTACAACCCGATATTCCACCTTCTGCCAACGAAGGACTGCAATGAACCGCCCCTCCTCGTCATAGCTTCGGACATATTCAGGATGTTCCTGCGCCTTCCCGTCCTTCCATCCCCTGGGGTCTGAAGCGTCAAGAAACGCATGTCCTGGAAGCGGATTGCCGTTCTTTGCCAGAGAATCCCATTTTCCCCCAACAGTCAGCCCCGGATACTCCTTAAACATCTCGTCCACAGGAGTCAATATCTCCTCAAGGCTTCCCTCCTTATATTTCTTAGCCAGCGTATCAAGAGGTACGCTGTCCTCCAATAAAAACCTCCCTACACGGGTGCGCACCAACTCCTCCATACAGCCGCCGCACCCAAGCTTATCTCCGATATCGTGGCACAGGGTACGGATATAGGTCCCCTTCGAGCAGGCCACTCTCATATACACTCTGGGAAGCTCGATTTTAAGAAGCTCGATGCCAAGAATCTGAACCTGCCTTGCCCTTCTTACGATCTCTTTTCCCTCGCGGGCAAGCTCGTAAAGCTTCCGGCCATCCACCTTAAGCGCCGAGTACATGGGCGGTATCTGTGCGTAATCTCCCACAAAGCCCATGACTGCTTCCCGCACCTCATCTTCCCGAAGGTTGGACGTATCCCCTGTCTTAAGGGTCTGTCCGCTGGTATCCTGGGTGTCCGTCGTCCGTCCAAGAAGCAGAACGGTTTCGTAGGTCTTATCTCTGTCAGTAATCATATCACACAGCCTGGTCGCCCGTCCAAGGCACACCGGCAGAACCCCAACCGCATCCGGATCAAGGGTTCCTGTGTGGCCAATCTTTTTCTGATGGGTAATTCCCCGTAGCTTTGCCACCACGTCATGGGACGTATAGCCCTTCTCCTTCCGCACATTCAGAATTCCATGTATCATATGTATCCCCGCCATTTTTATTTTTGCATTATCATCTGCGCCTCAATCTGTCTGGACAGATTATTGAGCACATCATAGTACGTCCCCGCCATGGTGAGTCCGGCAGCCTTCTTGTGGCCGCCGCCCCCGAAATACTTTGCCACCTTGCTCACATCCACTCTCTCCTTAGAGCGTAAGCTTACCTTGAAAACATTCGTCTCTAACTCATACATGAAGATTGCCACCTCAACATCCTTAGTGACACGGAGCTGGCTTACGATTCCGTCCAAGTCCTTTACCTTCACACCGTAGAAATCCATGGTTTTCTTGGTGACATAAGAGGCGATACAGGTCTTATCCATAAACAGGATACTCTCAAGCAGAGTGCGTCCCAAAATCTGATTCTGAGCGTACGTCTTCTCATAATACGTGTCCTGAATGAGCCGCGCGCCGTCCACGCCCTTCTCCAGAAGGTTTGCCGCCATCCGGAAGGTGGACGGAGTAGCGCAGGTATATTGAAACACACCGGTATCATGCACAATGCCCAGATAGAGGGCCTCCGCTGTATTTAAAGAAATCTTCTCGTCCTCCATGAGCTGGTATACCAGCTCGCAGGTAGAGCTGGCATCCGCCACGGTATATTCATCCTGGGCAAACCCTGTATTGCTGATATGATGGTCGATACAATAAGTCCGCTTCGCCTGATCAAACAGAGGCGCTGAGAAGCCCAGACGTTCTTTGTCTCCGCAGTCCAGACTGATAAACAGGTCATACACTTTATCCTTCAAAATCTCATGCCGGATGAATTCCGTGGATTTCAGGCAGTAGAATTTATCCGGCATCTCCTCCAGATATACATCCACCTCTTTACCGCTAAAGTTATCCTGTATATAATGGTACAAGCCCATACATGAGCCTACGCAATCCCCGTCCGGACGTACATGACCGCCGATGGCGATTGTCACAGCATTTTTCAGAATCTTATTCAGCATCAGCATCCCCTTCCGTTGAAATATTCCTAGTCACTTCGTCAATCTTTTTAGACATATTTACCCCGTACTCAATCGACTGATCCAGTACAAAATGTATCTCCGGCGTATTTCTCATATTCAGTGTACGGGCAAGCTCACGCCGGATGAAGCCTTCCGCATTTTTGAGGCCCGCAATGGTGTCCTCCTGTTCCTTCTTACCGCCAAGCACACTGATATACGCCTTGCAGGTCTTTAGATCCGGCGCTACTTCTGCCGCGACCACAGAGGTCCACGGCGCCACGCGGGGATCCTTCATATTCCTGATAATATCACTGAGTTCCCTTTGAACCTCGGTATTGACCCTGGTATTCTTTATGCTTCTCTTTTTCATTTTCCAACACCCTAACCTATCTTGGGATTTCTACCATCTTGAATGCTTCCACAAGGTCGCCCTCCTTAATGTCATTAAAGTTGGCAAACACAAATCCGCACTCATATCCCGCCCTGACTTCTTTTACATCATCCTTGAATCGTCTCAGAGATGCAAGAGGTCCCTCAAAGATCACTATTCCATCTCTGGTCAGGCGCACAGAGCAGTCCCTCTCAAACGTCCCGTCCAGTACATAAGAACCGGCAATAGTTCCCACTCCGGACGCCTTGAAGGTCTGACGCACCTCTGCGTGGCCAAGTACCTTTTCCTCGAAGATGGGGTCTAACATACCCTTCATCGCGGCCTCCACATCCTCAATAGCATTGTAGATGACACGGTACAGCCGGATATCCACACCCTCTCTGTCTGCCGTCTCCTTTGCCGTTACATCCGGACGCACATTGAAGCCGATGATGATGGCGTTGGAGGCAGACGCAAGGCTTACGTCGGACTCGTTGATCGCGCCCACGCCGCCATGGATGATCTTTACCACAACTTCTTCGTTGGTCAGCTTTAAAAGACTCTGCTTCATAGCCTCCACGGAGCCCTGTACATCCGCCTTTACGACGATTCCTAACTCCTTTAAGTTACCCTCCTGAATCTGGCTGAACAAATCATCCAGAGACAGTTTTGACTTTGTATCCTCAATCAGCTTCGCTTTGCTTTGTGAGATAAATGTCTCCGCAAAGCTTCTTGCCTCTTTATCATTCTCGCATGCCACAAACACTTCTCCCGCGTTAGGCACGTCGTTTAAGCCCAGAATCTCCACCGGCATGGAGGGACCAGCCTCTTTTACACGTCTGCCCTTGTCGTCCATCATGGCTCTTACCTTACCATGGGCTGAGCCTGCCGCAACGGAATCTCCTACCCGCAGAATACCCTTCTGCACCAGGACGGTTGCCACTGAGCCCCTTCCCTTGTCAAGCTGCGCCTCCAAAACAAGACCTCTTGCGCGGCGGTTGGAGTTTGCCTTAAGCTCAAGCACCTCCGCAGTCAGGACGATCATCTCCATCAAATCCTCAAGTCCCTCTCCGGTCTTGGCAGACACCGGTACAAAGACGGTGCTTCCGCCCCAATCCTCCGGTATCAGCTCATACTCGGTCAACTCCTGTTTTACACGCTCTATATTGGCGCTTGGCTTATCAATCTTATTGACCGCAACCACGATCTCTACGCCTGCCGCCTTTGCATGGTTAATCGCCTCCACGGTCTGAGGCATCACGCCGTCATCCGCCGCAACCACCAGGATTGCAATATCCGTAGAGCTTGCCCCGCGCATACGCATGGCGGTAAACGCCTCGTGTCCCGGCGTATCAAGGAAGGTAATCTTCTCTCCGTTCACATCCACCACATAGGCGCCGATATGCTGTGTGATACCGCCAGCCTCCTTGTCAATGACATTGGTGTGCCGGATTGCGTCCAGGAGGGAGGTCTTACCATGGTCAACGTGACCCATGACACAGACTACCGGCGGACGCTTCATCATGGTGCTTTCGTCCTCCTCGTCCTCCTTAAGAAGTTCTTCGATTACGTCTACGACCTCCTCCTTCTCACAGAGTACGTCGAACTCCAGCGCAATCCCTTCTGCGGTCTCATAGTCGATCTCCTGGTTCACAGTCACGATCTTGCCCTGCATGAACAGCTTCTTGACGATCACAGAAGGTACGATCTTCATCTTATCCGACAGCTCTTTGATGGTCAGAACCTCAGGAATTACGATGGACTTAATTTCTTCCTCCACCTTCTGCTCACGCTGCTGCGGTTTTTGGAACTGCTGCTTCTGGTCGTTCTTCTTCTTGCCCTTAATATTCCTGTCTTCTTCCTCCTCGCGGCGGTAATCCTTCTTCTTGTGGTCTTCCTTTCCTTTCCCCTTGCTGCGCTGCGGCTTCTGCCCTTCCACAGCAGGAGACGGAATACTGGAATTGCCGCCCCTCTTATCGCCTCCGCGGCGGTCTCCTCTCTCGCCTGGCCTGCGGCTTGGTCCGCGGTCACGGTCTCTGTCTCCTCCCTGGAAACGGTCACGGTCTCTGTCACGATCTCTGTCCCTGTCTCCTCCCTGGAAGCGGTTGTCTCGATTCCGGTCTCTGTCCCCTCCCTGGAAGCGGCTGTCTCGATTCCGGTCTCTGTCCCCTCCCTGAAAACGGTTGTCCCGATTCCGGTCTCTGTCCCCTCCCTGGAAGCGGTTATCCCGATTCCGGTCTCTGTCTCCTCCCTGGAAGCGGCTGTCCCGATTCCGGTCTCTGTCCCCTCCCTGGGGTCTTGGGCCTCTGGAATCCCCGCGTCTGTCCTGTCCCCGTTCAAAACGCTCGCCATGGTCTCTGCGGTCACTTCGCTCAGAACGCTCTGGACGGTCAGAACGTCTCTGCATCGGTTTCCTCTCTACGCCTGCCGCCGGACGCTCTGCTCCCCTGTCCGTGGGTTTTTCCGTCTCCCTTACCGTCTGCTGCACACTCTGGGGCTTCTCTGCCTGGACTGCCGGACGTTTTGCCTGCTCCGTTGCCTCCGCTGCTGCCGCCATGCCGGACGCTGCCGGACGCTTCGTCTGCTCTGCCGGCTTTGTCCCGGCGGATACGCCTGCCGGACGTGCCGGTTCTGCCTTACCAGGGGCTAAGGCGGCTCCCGCCGGACGTGCCGGGGCTGCTTTTGCAGGACGGCCATTATTCACCTGCATGGGCTTCCCAGGCGTCTGCGCCCCACGGCCATTCCCCTGCTGAGCTGTTCTTCCCTGCGTCCTCTTTCCCTGTCTGGCGCCATTCTGCGTATTCTGCGGACGGAATACGTGTACGATATTCTTCTTCTTCGGCGTCTCCTGTTCCGTCTTTGCCGTCTCTTGGCCGCCTTTTGCCATGCCTTTTCTTACCACATTGGCATCCGCCTCCTCAAGAGCGCTCATATGATTCTTTACTTCTATATTTTTTCCGCCAAGGAACTCAAGTACCTCCTTACTCGGAACACCCAATTCCTTCGCCAACTCATATACTTTGATTTTTGCCATATTTACTACCTCCTCTATGCAACTGTGTTATCTTCTGCATCCATACTCTCTCTGATTCCCTTTGCAAACCCCTGATCTAATATTGCCAGAGATGCCCGGAACTGTTTCCCCATTGCATGCCCCAAGGTATCTTTGTCTCTATAAAAACAGATCGGCACGTGATAAAACTCACACATATTCCTAAACTTCTTCTTTGTATTATCAGACGCATCATCAGCTATTACAACCAACGCGGCGGCGCCGGACTTCACTTCCTTCTCCGTACAGAACTCCCCGCTGGCCGTCTTTCCGGCTTTCGTAGCCAGGCCAATGAGCGACAAAGCTTTACTCTGACCCAAGTAATCCCATCTCCTTTTCCAATGCCTCGTATACTTCTGCCGGAATAGGCTGCTTAAAGGAACGCTCAAGCCCCTTATTGCGGATTGCCTTCTTAAGGCACTCCCCCGACGGACAGATATAAGCTCCCCTTCCGTTCTTCTTGCCTGTGGCATCCAAAAGGAACTCGCCCTCCTTCGTCCGAATCACACGAATCATCTCTTTCTTACCCTTCATTTCCTGACAGCCTACACATCTGCGCACAGGTACTTTTTTATTTGCACTCAAATAATCACCTAATCCTCTACTTCCTGAAATATAATCTCGTCCTCCCCGTCATAACCGTCCTGTGCGAATTCCTCCGCGCCCTCTACGTCATAACCGTCAGCTATTGGCTCGCCTTCCTCATACTCCTCCTTAAAAGTATCCTGCCCGGTGTCCTCTGGGTATTCCTCCTCGTACTCACCCTCTGCGCTGCCCTCAGGATACCCCTCCTCGTAAGGCTCCTCGTATTCTTCTTCGTACACACCCTCGCTCAGCTCTAAATAATTCTCCGGAAGATCACCGGACTCGATAGCCTGGGTCTCGCTCTTGATATCAATCTTATAGCCCGTAAGTCTGGCGGCAAGCCTGGCGTTCTGCCCCTCCTTGCCGATGGCCAACGACAACTGGTAATCCGGCACGATGACGCCCGCGGTCTTGTCATCCGGATCCGCCATGACGGAAATGACCTTGGCAGGGCTTAACGCATTCTCTATCAAAATCGCCGGATTGTCACTCCAGTTGATAATATCAATCTTCTCTCCCCTTAGCTCGTTGACGATGGCATTGACACGGCTTCCGTTCATACCGACACAGGCTCCCACAGGATCCACGTCCGGATCATTGGACCACACGGCGATCTTCGTCCTGCTTCCCGCCTCCCTGGCAATGCTCTTAATCTCTACCACGCCGTCCTTAACCTCTGTCACCTCCGCCTCAAAGAGACGCTTTACAAGCTCTGGATGGGTACGGGAAACCAGAATCTTCGGCCCCTTGGTGGTATTCTTAACCTCCACGATATACAGCTTCACACGCTCGGTCGGCTTAAATACCTCGCCCTTCACCTGCTCGTTTTCCGTCAGCATGGCGTCCGCCTTCCCAAGATTAATGCTGACGTTCCTCCCGATATAACGCTGGACAATACCGGTGACAATATCCTTCTCCTTCTCAAAATACTGGTCATAGACCACCTTGCGTTCTTCCTCCCGAATCTTCTGCAGAATCAGGTTCTTGGCATTCTGGGTAGCGATCCGCCCGAAGGACTTGGACTCAATAGGGATCTGTACGATATCTCCAAGCTCATACTTGCCGTCGATTGCCCTGGCATCCTCTAAGCTAATCTCCTCTAGCTTATCCTCCACATCCTCCACCACCGTCTTTTCCGCAAACAGCCTGTAATCACAGGTGGTTCTGTCCATAATTACCCTGATGTTATCAGCTTTTCCAAAATGATTCTTACAGGCATTCAGCAAAGAATTCTCAATCGCATCCATCAACGTCTCTTTGCTTATCTCCTTTTCCTTCTCTAATATATTCAACGCTTCTAATAATTCCGTATTCATCGTATTATCCTCCTATCTAAAAATTCAAACGCGGGACATCCGGCTTTTGCTCTAAAAATCAAATGCAAGCCGAATCAGCGCAATATCCGCCTTCTCAAATGTCCTTGCGTTCCCGCCGTCCTCCTCAATGGTTACCGTATTCTCATCATACCCCTTCAAGATTCCGGTAAATTCCTTCTGCCTCTCAATCATGCGGTAAGTCCGTATCTCTACTTCCTCCCCCAGACTCCGCTTAAAATCCTTCTCCTTCTTAAGAGGTCTGCCAAGTCCGGGAGAGCTTACCTCCAGGATGTATGCCCCGTCTATATAATCCTTCTCATCCAGTATATCCGAAAGCCTGCGGCTCACAGCCTCGCAGTCGTCAATACTGATTCCCTCCGGCTTATCAATATATGCCCTGAGATACCAGGTCCCGCCTTCCTTCACATACTCCACATCCACGAGTTCAAATCCATACTCCTCTAATATAGGGTTTAAGATTTCTTCTGTCTTCTGTTCATAGCTCTCTCTCTTTGTCAACGGCAATTTCCTCCTTACCAACAAATAAGAGTGAACTTTCGTCCACTCTTATGCCGATTTCCTTATGTAACTGTAACACAGTATAGCACTATATCTCTGCAAAATCAAGGCTTTTTTCTAAATAATTCCTTTAGCGCACCTGAAGCAGCTTTGTCTTTAATTCCCTCTCCAGACGAACCATCTCCTGCTCAGCCTCTGCACGCTTCTGCCTGCCCTCCCTCTGAATCTGCATCACCTCATCCAGAGTGGAAATCAACGTCTCGTTGGTATGCTTAAGAGTCTCAATCTCCACAATGCCTCTCTCCGATTCCCTGGCCGTCTCGGTAACCGCCAGCTTAAGCTTATCCGCGTTCCTTCGCAAAAGCTCATTGGTCATATCCGTCACCTCCCGCTGAGCAGCGGCAGCCTGGGCGGAATGCTCTACGCCAAGGGTCAGCACCATCTGGCTTTTCCACAGAGGAATGGTGTTGACGATGGTAGACTGAATCTTCTCCACCATCAGAGTATCGTTGCCCTGCACCAGCCGGATCTGGGGAGCCGTCTGCATGGAAACCGTCCGCGTCAACTCCAGGTCATGTATTTTCTTCTCAAACCGATTGCACATGGCGTCCAAATCCCTGGCCGCCTGGGCATCCTCCGCCAGCCCTGAGCGCGACGCCTTAGAAAGAAGTTCGGGAAGCTTAGTGCTTCGCACCTCAGCAAGCTTCTTCTTTCCAGCCAGAATATACATGGACAATTCTTTAAAATATGTAAGATTCAGCTCGTACATCTTATCCAGCACCGCAACATCTTTCAGAAGCTGCACCTGATGGGATTCCAGCACCTTGCAGATCTGGTTGATATTCGTCTCTGCCTTCGCATACTTGGCCTTCATGGACTGGATTCTGCCAGAGCCCTTCTTGAAAATTCCAAGAAATCCCTTTTCCTCCTCCTCGTCAAAACTGCGAAGCTCTTTGACGACTCCTGAGAGCAGCTCTCCCACTTCTCCTAAGTCCTTTGTCCGCACGTTCTCCAACGCTGCCTCTGAAAAATCCGCCATCTTCTTCTGGGTCCCCGCCCCGTACTGTAAAATCGCGTTAGAGTTCATCAAATCAATCTGCGCGGCAAACGCATCCACCGCCCGCCGTTCCTCCTCCGACAAAATATTCTCGTCCAGCACAGGCGCTTTTTCTTCTGTCACTGTCTGGGGTTTTGGCTCGTCCTGAAACGGGTTAAGCGTCAACTCCGGAGTTGCCTGAAAGTTCTCAAATTCGTTCTTCATCTTCTCTCCCATCCTTCACAATCAATTCGGCTTGTGCAAGCCGTCGTCCGTAAGCCCCTCCTGGGCAAGCATGGTATGCAGTACCGAAATATCCGAGGAAACGTCCCACGCCGTCTCCTGAAATAATCCGTCCAACAGCTTCTCAAACGCCAGGTTCAGCGTATCTAACGTGGCCTCAATCTCCCGCTTGGAGGAACGGATATTCTCGCCGTCGATTGGCTGTGCGTCCAGCTCCCGGTACGCCTCCAAAAGCTTCACGGTGGTGGGCAGATAATATTCCATCAGCCTGCGGATGTCGTCCACAGCTTCGGGTTCCTGCTCTACCCTGTCGAAAATCTTGTCCACCAGCATCTCCATGTGGGAAATCTTCGCAGAGATCTCTGCACCGGAGATAGCGTCATTGCAGGCGTGAATCTTCCGGATATAGGCATCCCCCTCCTCCACGACCTTCTGTACCTCTGGCGGCAGCTTAGAGCGTCCGCTTTCTGTACCCTGCTTCTCCTGCACGTATTCCTCGTCCTCTGCCCGCTGCTGATTTGCCGCCTTTTCCTGTTCAGTTACCCTTCTGTCCGCCTGTATCTGCTTGTACTGCTGATACATCCCGTGGCTTGTGATGAGACAGGTCTTTTCATCGTCCAGATGCCCCTCCAGAAACCATCCCTTGGCAAACATATATTCCAAATCTTTGACTACAAATTTGACACTCTTATGGACCCTCTCTGAAAGCTCACGAATATTGCAATACTCACGCATACCGAGAACCTGGACATAAGTACGAAACCTTTTCACCCTGCCCCGTATACCGGCGCCGAACCCGCAGGCCACAAATCCCGCTGCCGCAAAGATCAAAAACAGCGCTGTTACCATAATCTCCGGAATCCCGAAGGCGCCGGCCATCAATGCCGTGATAACGAAAAATACCAGGGCTACGGAGAACATACCACCCGCGACTGCCCCAAATACCGTCGTAAGCGTGCCGCCTGCCTGCACACCGGCGGGTTTGCGGTACAGCGCCAAAGGCTGCTTCCTCCTTATGCCATGGCCATTCTCCTGCCCCGAATATCCGTTCCTTCTGTTATCTCTCCCACGCACAGTATCCTGTGAACCAAACCTTCTGTTCACAGGATCTCTGCCTCTTGTCTGAAATTGCTGCGCCTCCTGGGCGTTGCGGATATTTCTGGAAACGCTGTCAACCGCATTATTAATCGTATTCGTAATCGTCTGATTCAATTTCCCGAAGTCCTGGGCATCGATGGCATCCTGCACAGTCTTACGGATATCCTCCCCAAACTTCTCCCAATCCCGATTTATCATCTTGTCCTCCAAATCTGCTGTACGTATTCAAAATCCCATGTAAATTACATAAGACTCTTTCGTTCAGGATGGGATTATTGTATCACATTCATTTCCCGACAGCAAGATTTTCAAAAGATTTCCGAAACGGAATCTGCCTAAAAGGAAAATTGACTGACTGTCTGGGTTAGATTTACTTCTTTTTCAGCCGTTCCTGCACAAAATATATAGCTTTCCCCTACCGACAGGCTTGGAGATGATATTGCAAACCACTGGGCGGTTTTCTCTGTGACCGTCTCGGCAAGGATATTCCCCTCCTTGTCCTTCAGGGAAATAGGGGTTCCTGCCTCGACTGCCTTGTCCGTTTGGAATACCAGCGACGCCTGCGTGGAATCCCCGCTTGGGTTCTGGGCCATTCCCATGCTTCCGATACCGATTAATGTGCCGCCTGTTATCTTGCAGGAGGCCGCATAGTCCAGAGTACCGTTCCCTCCGTCAGCCGGCCCGTGTACCGTGACCTCGCCTCCGCCTATGAAAATGTCTCCATTAGCGTCCAGGCCGTCTCCATTGGCATTTACGTATACAGTGCCTCCGTTGATAGTCATGGAGGCGCCCTGATCCTCGTCTGCCATAAAATGATGTCCCCCTCCTCTGCCTCCGTCAGAAGCAGCGTTCTCTTTTTCTTCTGCCTGGGAGACCTTTGGCTTCTCTGGTTCTTCTGCGTTTTCCTCCTCACCCGCCGCATTAATTCCGTCGTCTGAGGAGACAACCTTTATGTCGCCGCCGTTAATGACAATATCAAATCCTTCCAGACCTTCATAGCTTTTCTGAATATCGATGCTGCCGTTTTCAACAGTCAGCGTTTTCTCTGCGTGGATTCCGTCGTCGCCGGTGGAAATGGTGATGAAACCGTCTAAAATAGTGACGTTCTGATTACTGTGGATTCCGTCGTCCTGTGAGTTTAGATTAAATTCTCCGCCTGCGAGGATTAATTCTACATAGGATTTTAGCGCTTTTGTACTTGCAGCCTCAGATGAGGCGTCTAACGTATCATTCTCATCTGCCTTTGATTCATCTCCTTTTGGTGTCTCACCTTGGGGCGGCGTCATTCCTCCTTTTGGAATCTCTCCCTGTGGCATCTCTCCCTCCGGCGGCGTCATCCCTCCCTCCGGCATCTCTCCCTCCGGCGGCGTCATCCCTTCTTCCGGCATCTCTCCCTCCGGCGGCGTCATTCTCCCTTCCCGCATCCCCTGGCCATTCCCAGACAGCGTCATTCCCCCTATCTCCTCAGGCATACCCGAAACCATCTCTGCATTTTCACAGCCGCCTCCGGCGGTAATCTCAAAGTCTCCGTCATTTACCCGAAGAAGGGTCTCAGCCTGAAGCCCGTCCCCCAAAGCGGCAATCTGAAAGCTGCCGTTTTCAATCAAAATATAGCCCTTGTCAGAAGCTTCGGCGTTGGTCGCCTTAATTCCGTCGTCGCCGCTTTCAATGGTATAACAACCGTCCCGCACAGATACGCTGTCTTTTCCCACAATCCCGTCATTTGCCGCTGAGATTACATAAGTACCACTGACAAATTTCAAATCCTCCTTACACTGAATCCCATGATTATAATTTCCGGTCACATGAAGCGACCCAGTCCCATTAAATGTCAAATCGTCTTTGGCAAAAACCGCTGCGCCAGGCTCGTCCTCCCCCACTTCAAGGGTATAGTCCCCGCCGTCCTCTATGGTATTTACCGTGCCCTCTGCCAGTGTGACAATCAAATTACCACCCTTGCTGTAAACAGGCGCCGAACTGCTTGAGGTTAAGGAAACCCCGTTAAAGATAAGCCTCACCGTATCTTCTTTTTTCCCATCTACAATAATCTGCCCGTCCTTTAGAGTCCCTGAGAGCACATAGGTTCCCGCCCCCTTAATGACAGCCGTACCTTCTGTAATCTCCACCTTATCCTCATCATCACTATCCTTAGACAATCCAGCATTTTCTCCAAAAGAAATCTTATCATTTTCTAATGATAAATAGACTGCTTCTTTTTCATCCCATGTGTCGTCCAGCTTTTCTTCACTGTACTTCCCTTCTGTAAGGGCCACTGTACTGACAGACGCATGTTCAGACGTATCTGCTGCTTCTGCCGACAAAACCGTTTCCTTCTCCTGGCCGTCCTGCGCGCACCCTGACAGGGTACTGACAAGCAGCGCACTCAATAATAACGCCGTAAGCCTCCTGTTTCCTGTATTCATCTGCATCAACTCCTATCTTATAATTCCTCCTGCACAGTAGCACGCCGTCCGCAGATCACAGTCAGATTTCCGTTTCTGCAGCGAATCTCGTCTAACATCTCCTTCTCCTGCCGGACGTCCTTTAAGGTAATGTGGTAATCCAACTCATACATACTGCCAAGATTCGTTGTTTTCACTTTTTGGAGGCAGCATTTGCTGGTATATTTCTGGAAAATGTCATCAAAAATCTCCGTATAGTCCAAATGCTCTGCAATGGTAATCCGCAAATCCTTCCGTTCCTGCTTCCACTCGCCAAAACGGGACTTCTCCAACGCCAGAAATACCACGCCCACCACAAGGGTCATGACAGCGGCAAACCCTAAGAAGCCTGTTCCTGTGGCCAGACCTACTGCCATGGCAAAAAAGATGACAGCCATCTCCTTCGACGTGCCCGGAACCGAACGGAACCTGACCAGACTGAAGGCGCCCAGTACCGCAACGCTGGTTCCAAGGTTTCCGTTTACCAGCATAATGACCATCTGCACCAGTACGGGAAGCATCACCAGAGTCATCATAAAATTCTTGCTGCACGCCCCTTGAAGGCCATAAACCAGAGCTATCACTAATCCCAATGCCAGTGACACCACGGCGCACAGCAGAGCATTTTGGATCGTAAGGCTTCCCTCTGTATTGTTTAGTATGCTTGTAAACATATCCTCTTTTCCTCTCTTTCCGATTCATTTTTTACAGCCTGGGCGTACACTTCCCCGTATTTTGAAAATGATGTGGGATAAATCTTTAGTTTTCCCAACAAATCCGCAAGCCATATGGGGTATGCCTCTTTTACCTTTATTTCCATCAGGTACTCTCCCGGATTCAGCATTTCACATTCTCCGTCATAGGATAATTCCAACCGGTGGCTGCGGCTTCGGATGTTGCGGTCTATGGTGATGCGAAGATTTTCGTCCTCTATCCCCACAAAAGCCTCTCTGTCGTAGGCAAGGTAGACTCTGGGCTTTGGGCGGTAAAATTGAATAAAATAATCAATCTCCTTCATAATCTGGTTTTTCTTCTCCGTAACGTTTCCTGATTCCAGATAGGCGCGGGCCTGCATCATGGCAAGCTGCGTCCGCCGTTTATAGACCACGCCTCTGTACTTCTTCTTGATTTCAAGAAATACGGCGCTGTCCTCATGAATCTCCCCGTAACCCCGCAGGCGGAGTTTTTCTTTATATTTCGGCTTGTCGATGGAACGGCGGATTAGCTCGTAATTGGGGGTGTCGTAGTAAATATTGCGGATGGTATGCAGGCCGTATTCATTCATCCGGATTTTCTGCGATGCCGCGTCTCGGAACAGGTCGTACTGCTTCTGGGTTAAGCGGTATTTTTTCTCTACGCGCTCAAATACATTCTGGTTACTCATGGCTTCTCTCCTTGCTGAAATATTACTTGGTTATTATAAGGGGAAAGTGTGGGAAAAATATGGTGGAAATGTGAAAAAAGGGTGAAGGGATATAGAAAAAGAGGGGGTGTCTGGAAAATGGTATATTGCTTCCAGATGCCCCCTCTTTGGTTTTAAGCTTGTTTATGCTGTTAGATAATACCATACTTTTCAAAAAGCTGCTTCTGGTATTCCTTATCCTTCGTTGATCTTTCTAATTCGTCATATTTCTCATTACTTACCAGTAAACGGTTCAAACGATTTACCTGGTCAATGCCCGCAAGACGTTCTTCCTCCCTCATTTCCTGAATTGCCAAACACATATTAACCCGCCTTTCTTTTTTCTCGTATCTGAGACCTGTCTGTGTACTCCCAGAATCTCATCATCCGGATGAGGCGCTATCACAAGAACAATCATAGGCTACTCCTTATCAAAATTTTAGTTCATTAAATATATTCTTTAGAAATATTTTTCGCAGAGGATGATACTCTGCGAAATTTGTTATACTCTATATGATTCCTTTTACAAAATAGCCCAAATTCCCAATTTATCCATTGCTAAACCCCCCAAAAAAGATTATACTTATGTCTAGTACAATCGTACTTAATCAGCAACATTTCAGGAGGTGTACCATGCATTTAATCAATGCGCAGATAACGAATTTTAGAGGAATTGAACAATTACGTCTGGAATTTGAACCAGGCTTTCAGCTAATAAAAGGAAGAAACGGAAAAGGGAAGACTTCGATTCTTAACGCCCTCACCACAGGTCTTTCCGGAATACTTTCCGGAATCGAAGGTTTTTCCATGACACATTTTACCAGAGATGAGGTCAGCAAAGTTTACAGCGCAACCAGCGCCGGCACGTTAGAATGCAGCTACAATGTTCCGGTTGAGGTTACCTTGGTGGCAAGCGTTGAGGGGATGAAGATCCCCGTCCGCTGGATTATGAGCCGGACCAGCATCCATGCTTCCAAGACCTCGATTCAGCCAAAAGACACTACCGCCGTCCTTCGGCGTCTCGCCAAGAAAGCTGAATTAGACCTGCCTGTATTAAGCTTCCAGGGGGTGGGGAGAGCCTCCTCGTTGAGATTAGAAAAGTCGGAAAATATTTTCCGGAAAAAATACGCAAGAACAGTCGGTTATATGGATACTTTATCAGAATTGACGAATCAAAGATTCCTGTTCAACTGGTGCTCAAAGATGGAGAATACCGTGGAATATGAAGCAGTCATGAACACAATGGCAGATTTCGCAAACCAGATGAATACAGGAGAGACTTACACCTTCTTTTATGATAAGAAGCTGGATGAACTCATGTACCAGGTCAAAGATACCATCCTTCCTGTGGGGCATCAAAGCGCAGGCTTCCAGTCCTTAATCTGGATGGTTTTTGATATTGCCTGCCGTATGGCCTTACTGAATCCCCATAAGCAGGAGGACATTGCGAAATCAAAGGGAGTTGTATTGATTGACGAATTGGATATGCACTTAGATTCCCACTTACACGGAAATGTTATTAACTCGCTTCGCGCAGTATTCCCCAATGTGCAGTTTATCGCAGCCACACATTCCCAGGAGTTGCCTGCCTCCTCGAAGGATGTCAGAATTATTGATATTGAACATGACGAACCAGAATACAGCTATTTGAAAGAAGATTAGACCCTATGAAAATGCAAAAGCCCGCCAAGGCAGAATTCCTTGCCTTTACGGGCTTTTGAACGTATCTCACAGCAGCCAGGCTTCGATTGTATCCAACAGAGCGCTCTGGTAACTGATTGCCTCCACCGTCTCAGACGCAACGATATTCCGGCTTCCTACCTTGGCGCCATTTAGGTAATACTCCACTTCTCCTACTTTATCGCCCTTCTTAATCGGCGCCTTAAGTTTCTTATCCACCGACACTTTTCTCTCCATCCCTTTCAAATCTGCCCCAGTGGTATCGATATATGTAAACGGCTCCTCCTGAGAAGCCTTGACGGTTGCTTTCACTCCTCTTGACAGCTTCACTGGCTTGACGGGCTTTATCCCCTCCTCCTGGTACTTGTTGCATTTTCCAAAGCCATAGTTACAGAGAGTAATAGCGTCCTTTACACGGGCTTTGCTGTCCTCTGCCGCCATAATGACCGCAATCAGCTCTGTGTCGTCCTTTTTCGCCGTGGCGGATACACAGAACTTTGCCTTGCTGGTAGAGCCCGTTTTCAGACCAGTGGCATATTCATACTGACGGATTAGTTTATTCGTGTTGGAGAGACCGAATTCAGAGGTTCCCTTCTTCGTTGTGTGGGTAATATTCTCCATCCAGATGGTGCAGTAATCGTGAATCTGAGGGTACGCTGTAATCAATTCCCTTGACATCAGCGCAATATCCCTGGCAGTTGTCAGGTGTCCGTCCGCGTCCAGTCCATTACAGTTGACAAAATGGGTATTCGTCATTCCAAGCCCTTCGGCCCTTTTGTTCATCTGTGCCACGAATTCATCTTCACTGCCGCAGATATACTCTGCCATTGCCACACATGCGTCGTTTGCACTTGCCACAGAGATACACTTAATCAGCGTATCCACCGTCTGCACCTCGCCTGGCTCTAAAAACACCTGGGAGCCGCCCATGGACGCTGCGTATTCTGAAGTAGTCACCTGATCCTCCAGCTTAATCTTCCCGTCACCTAACGCATCAAAAATCAGCAGAAGCGTCATAACCTTTGTCACACTGGCCGGAGGGCGCTGTGTATCCGCATCCTTCTCAAAAATCACCTGCCCTGTGGAGGACTCCATCAGAATCGCAGAAGGCGCAGAAACCTCCACCTGCCCCGCCGCTACGCTGCCTGAATCCCCTGCCTCCTGGATATCCTCCTTGCGCTTTACAGCAATTTCCTCCGTCTCCTTCTGGTCTTCGGCTCCATCCGGCTTCTCTTTCTTTTCCCCTGTGCCTTCGCTCTCCTTCGCCTCCTCTCCTTGTACATCCGTATACAGAATCGTCTCCTTCGCCTCCATCCCATACACCGGCTGTACACACAGCAAGGCTGTAAGCAGCATTGCCACAATAGATTTCATACTCTTACTCCTCATAATTTACTCTATTACTATCATTGTAATAAGTATTTATAAAAAATATGACAATCCTTTCTCCGGATTGTCATATCTCCCAAATTCACTTTCCTTTTCATCTTTATTCAGATAATTATTTTCTGGTGGAGAATTTTTTGACCAGGCTTTCCAGTATCCTTGCCTGCTCGGACAACTCCCTGGATGCGGCAGAATTTTCTTCGGCAGCCGCTGCATTGGCATGTACGACTCCGCTAATCTGAGAAACCGAATCTACCATACGCGCAAATGCATCTGCCTGCTCATTCGTAGACTGATCGATATCCCCTAAAAGCTCTGCCATTGACTGCACATTGTCCCCCACCTGCTTCATGGATTGAACCGTCGCGTCAGCCACCTGAATCCCATGTTCCACCGCTAATGCTGATTTTTCAATCATTTCCGCGGTAGAGCTGGCAGCTTCTGCGCTCTTGCCCGCAAGATTGCGCACTTCATCCGCAACTACCGCAAAGCCTTTGCCCGATTCGCCGGCGCGCGCAGCTTCTACCGCTGCATTGAGTGCCAGGATATTTGTCTGGAAAGCAATATCATCAATGATTTTGATTACTTTTGCAATCTCCTGTGATGATGCCCCAATCTCCCCCATGGCCTGAACCATATCATCCATCTGACGGTTGCTTTGGACGACAACCTCCCATGCTTGTCCCGAAATCTGCTTGACATGGGCGGCATTCTCGCCATCCTTTCGGGTTAAGTCCGCGACTTTATCTAATGACATTTTAAAAGATTCCACTGCGGCGGTCTGTTCGGTAGAGCCCTGCGCCAACGTCTGGGAATTGGATGCAAGGTTCTCCGAGCCTGCCCGAACCTGCGTACAACAACGGTGGAGTTGTCCAATCGTATCATTTAGGGAATCGAGGATCAGGTTGAGGGATTTCTTGATTTCCTCAAAGTCCCCAATGTATTCCCTTTCGATTTCCATAGAAATATCGCCGTTGGAAATACCGCCCAACACAAAAGAAATATCCTCCACATACTGTCGGATATTGAATATCGTTGCATTTAGCTGACGGGAAAGTATCCCAAGTTCATCCTGCCCTAAGCTGTCGAAATCGATTTCCAGATGACCCTCTGAAACCTGCTGCATCCCCTGGGACAGTTTTTTGAGAGGTACAGTAATGATTAGCGACATTTTATAAGAAATCAGCAGAGAGGCAAGCACGATCACAGCAAATAAAACGTCCTGAATAATGATGCTGCGGTTGGCCTGTGAAACCGCCTGGTTTTTAAAACCTTCTGCTTTTGCCTGTGAAGCGACAGATATCTCCTGTGCAATCGACGTCGTCTCAGCGGCCAATCCTTCAAACTGCTCCACCGCATCTGTCACCTGAGGCTGTTCTTGTTCGGATAATAAACGGCTAATCTCAGCATACGACGCTTTCAATGCGGAAAGCTTTTCCTCAAAAGCCGTTATCAGCTCATCATCAATCACGCCCGTTTCCCGAATCGCAGTCAATTCCTTCTCAATACTCTGGCTGGCTTTCTCGTAATCATCCGTTGGCTGGCTGTCACCTGTCAACAGCATCTTATCGGCTGCATTTTCTATTCTATAAACATCTTTTAGCAGTGCGACAGAGGAAAGCGCACTCATATGCGGGCCCGCATACAAATCAACAGAAAGATTTGAAATACCTCGTAAATTTGAAAGTGAAAATGCGTTCATCACAATCAAAATAATCAGCAGAAGCCCAAAGCCCAATGTCAGTTTCCCTCGAATTTTTAACTTTTTCATTACCATGCTCCTTATGTATTTCTAAAATTTTCTTAGCTGTTCAAGATGCAGCTATAAAAGTGTAGGCAGAATATACTATATCATAGAGTATTTTGTTTTTCCAGGTATAATTTGGAATTTTTTCACTATAAAAAGCAAGGCATAGAAAGAGAAGCCTCCTATACCCTGCTTTTCATTTATCCTGCTCTTGGACCTTGTCCTGGCTTTACGCCTCAGAGAACTGATCCTTCCCTACCATACAGAGAGGGCACACGAAATCCTCCGGCACATCCTCCCACTTTGTTCCCGGCTCGATATTTCCCTCCGGATATCCAGCCTCCTCGTCATACTCCCATCCACATACATCACATACATACTTCATAATTTTTCTCCTTTCTTATCTATAAACACTCTTTTAAGAGTATTCTACTCAGATTCAAGCACATAATTCCTGGTGGTAACCCCGCTGGTCCTGCCTTTCCCGTTTACAAGGATTGCCTTGAACAGAGTCTCTCCCTCCGGCATATCTATGGGGCCCATATACTTACTGGAGGCCGTCGAGGGTTCTTCTCCGGTCATGGTATAATAAGCCGTATACCCCTCCGGCACCTTAATCTCAATCTGTACCGCCAAGCTGTACTGGCCGGTAGACGGCGACACAGCCGGCGCGTCCACAATAGGAAGCTCAACCGTATAAGTCTTCTTTACCGGCAGGCCGGGAACCCCCTTCTCGTCAACGGACAGAGCAGAGATTTCGTTTACCCCTTCTCCAATCTGAATCGGCTCTGTGTACTTCTTACTGCGGATTGTAGCCTCGGTTCCGTCATCCGTGTAATAGATGGTATGTCCCTCCTCTGTGGACAGGGACAACTCCTGGACATCCTCGTAAATCTCACTGTCGTCCAGGCTAAACTCAGGGCCGGCAACAATATAACCCGCCAGATGCTCGGCAACCTCCCCGTCCACATCCTCAAGAAGCAGCGGAATCTTCTCCTTCTGGTCCGTATCCACATAGAATTCCACGTATGCCTGATAAATATTCGCGTTCTTCGGCTGCTTTTTCACCGCCTCAAGAAAAATAGATTCCGCCCAGTCCAAGTCCTTCTTGGCAATGTAGACCTTCGACAATCCTATATAGGCATCTTCTTTCGTCTCGTCTTTACGGATGCCCCGTTCAAAATAGGCGATTGCCTGATTCAATTCTCCTGCCTTTAACGCCTTGTTCCCTCTGCTTATAATACCCTGATAGGAGTTCAGGTACAGATAGACGGCGCCTCCCGAAGCCGCGGCAATGATTAAGAGCAGGATAAGAAGGCATCCCATCCTTTTGCGCCGCTTTGCCTTTTTGCGCTCTGCCTGCCTGCGCTTTCGGTCACGCTCAGACATGTTTTCGGTTGCGCTTCCCCGGCGTGGGCCTGTATTCCGGCTCACCCCTCCCATATCTCGGCTGGTGCTTCGGCTTACTCCGTTCCGCATGTCACGGCTGGTGCTTCGGCCTACTCCACTCATGTCACGGCTGGTGCTTCGGCTCACTCCCCCGCCCATGTCACGGCTGGTGCTTCGGCCCACTCCGTTCCCCATATCTCGGCTGGTGCTTCGGCTTACTCCATTCCGTATATCACGGCTGGTGCTTCGGCCTACTCCACTCCCCATGTCGCGGCCTGTTCCCCGCCCTGTATTCCTTCCTGCGCTGCCCCTTCTCCCATCCGTATCTCCAATCGGGCCATAGTCAAGATAATCCTCATACCCGTCTTCGCCGTTAATGGCACCCCTTATCTGCTCAGTAAGCATGTCATCCAAGGGATTATAATCCGGAACAATGCGTACCTCCCTTCCGCACGATTCACAGTATAACATCCCTTCCGGTATCTCATATCCGCAATACTCGCATTTCATCTTAAGAGACCCCCCTACTTACTGCCGTTACCAAAACAGATTCCGGCAGGTTTTTCTTAAAACAATCCGGTGATCTTCCCATCATCCGTGACATCAATCCCGTTTGCCGCCGGAACCTTCGGCAGACCCGGCATCGTCATGATGGCGCCTGTCAGTGCAACCACAAAGCCGGCGCCGGCGCTTACATAGACTTCCCTGATATGAATGTCAAAATCCGTAGGACGTCCCAACTTCTTCGCATCGTCAGAGAGGGAATACTGATTCTTCGCCATGCAGATTGGAAGGCTTCCAAAGCCCATGGACGTAATCTTCGCAAGCTGCTTCTTTGCAGCCGGCTCATAGACCACCCCTCTTGCGCCGTAAATCTCTTTTGCGATTGTCTCAATCTTATCCTCCAGAGACATCTCATCCGGATACAGGGTATGGAAATGGCTCTCCTTGTTCTCAAGGGTGTCAAGCACCTTCCTGGCAAGGGCGATTCCTCCCTCTCCGCCCTTCTCCCATACTTCAGAGAGAGCAAACTCACAGCCCTTCTCCTCACAGAACTTACGGATGTATTCATTCTCCGCTTCCGTATCCGTCACGAAGGAATTCAGGGTTACCACAACCGGAACCTGGTATTTCTTAATATTCTCGATATGCTTTTCAAGGTTTACGATTCCCTTTTTAAGAGCCTCAAGGTTCTCTTTTCCCAAATCCTCTTTGGCAACACCGCCATTATACTTCAAGGCGCGCACGGTTGCAACCAGCACCACCGCATCCGGACAAAAGCCCGCCTTGCGGCACTTGATATCCAAAAACTTCTCCGCCCCAAGGTCTGCGCCAAAACCAGCCTCGGTCACCGTGATATCACTTAATTTCAGCGCCATCCTTGTAGCTCTCACACTGTTGCAGCCGTGGGCGATATTGGCAAAAGGCCCTCCGTGAACCAGTGCAGGCGTATGCTCTAAGGTCTGAATCAGGTTCGGCTTAACAGCGTCCTTTAAAAGAGCAGTCATGGCGCCTGTGGCCTTCAGATCTTCCGCTGTCACCGGCTCGCCGCTGAAATTATACGCCACAATAATCCTTCCCAGACGCTTTTTCAAATCCTGTATATCCTCGGCCAGACAGAGAATCGCCATGATCTCAGACGCCACCGTGATAACAAAATGGTCCTCCCTGACCATGCCGTCCATCTTATTTCCCAGACCTACAACAATGTTGCGCAAATTTCGGTCATTCATATCCAGACAGCGTTTCCAGACTACCTGTCTCGGATCAATCTGAAGGGCGTTGCCCTGCTGGATATGGTTGTCCAACATGGCTGCCAGCAGGTTATTTGCCGACGTGATGGCATGGAAATCTCCGGTAAAATGAAGATTCAAATCCTCCATAGGCACCACCTGGGCATATCCTCCCCCTGCCGCGCCTCCCTTGATTCCAAAGCAAGGGCCAAGAGAAGGCTCGCGCAGGGCAATGATTGCCTTCTTATTAAGCTTTGCCAAAGCCTGGCCCAACCCAACCGTCGTCGTGGTCTTCCCTTCCCCGGCAGGCGTCGGGTTAATCGCCGTCACCAGCACAAGCTTTCCGTCAGGCCTGTCCTTGATTCTTTCCCACACTTCATCGGAAAGCTTGGCCTTGTATTTTCCGTAGAACTCAAGCTCATCCTCCCCGATTCCTACCACCTTCGCCACATCTCTGATGTGGGCCATCTGTGCCTCCTGTGCAATCTGGATATCTGTTTTCATCGCATTCCCCATCCTTTCTTCTGTCTGCTGTTTATTGTGCTTCACTACTTGATACAAACTGGTCGAATTCCTCCAAAGCCATCAAAACCTTTCTGGGCTTGGTTCCCTCCTCAGGCCCTACGACCCCTGCCTCGGCAAGCTGGTCCATGATTCTTGCCGCCCGGTTAAAGCCAATCTTAAACGCCCTTTGCAGCATCCCGATGGACGCCTTGTCCTTATCGATGATCAGCCGCCCTGCCTCCATGAAATAAGCGTCGTGGGCATCCTCCTCAGGCGGGGCGCCAGGCACAGGCATACTGCCGCCCTGGTTGGTGTTCACATGGTTCACCACTTCCTCATCGTATGTAACTTCTTCACTGTTTTCCTTCAGGAAATCTACCACCTCCTGAACCTCTTTATCCGAGACGAAAGCCCCCTGTACCCTGGCAGGCTTCAAATATCCCGCAGGATAGAACAGCATATCGCCCTTTCCCAAAAGTCTCTCCGCCCCGTTCATGTCGATAATCGTCCTGGAATCTACGCCCTGTGACACGGAAAATGCAATACGCGACGGCATATTTGCCTTAATCAGACCAGTGATAACGTTGACTGAAGGTCTCTGAGTCGCAATAACGAGATGGATTCCCGCTGCTCTCGCAAGCTGCGCCAGACGGCAGATCGCGCCCTCCACCTCCCCTGGGGCGGTCATCATCAGATCCGCCAGCTCGTCCACAATCACAATAATCTGAGGCAAAGGCTCTTTAGGCGCACCGTCCATCGACGGCATGGACACGATCTTCTCATTATAGCCCTTCATGTCACGCACGCCGTACTCCGCAAATTCCCGATAACGCCGATCCATCTCCGCAACCGCCCAGTTAAGGGCGCCTGCCGCCTTCTTCGGGTCCGTCACCACAGGAATCATCAGATGTGGAATCCCGTTGTAGACGCTTAACTCCACCACCTTGGGGTCAATCATAATGAGCTTGACCTCCTCCGGCCTTGCCTTATATAAGATACTCATAATCAGCGTATTGATACACACCGACTTTCCTGAGCCGGTCTGTCCGGCAATCAGCACATGGGGCATCTTCCCAATATCCGACACCACGGCCTTGCCGCCGATATCCTTTCCCACGGCAAACGAAATCTTTGACTGGCTGTTCTGGAATTCCGAAGACTCCAGAAGATCCCGAAACATAACCGGAGAATTCTCCTTATTCGGCACCTCGATTCCCACCGCCGCCTTGCCGGGAATCGGCGCCTCGATACGGATATCCGCAGCAGCCAGATTAAGCTTAATGTCATCAGAAAGCCCTACAATCTTGCTGACCTTTACCCCCATCTCCGGCTGCAATTCATAACGGGTGACAGATGGGCCGCAGCTTACATTAGTCACAGTAACCTTAACCCCAAAATTCTGTAAAATCTGCTGAAGCTTCATGGCAGTCTCCCTGAGGCTGGCATCTGACTCGCCCTTCTTACGTGTCCCCTTCTTAAGCAGGGAAACAGGCGGCATCCGGTATTCCTTCTTAGGCTTCTGGTTCTCGCAGGCTATGGCGGAAGCGAAAGCCTCCGTCTCCATGGCGGCGTCCTCCTTCCCATTCCTCCTCTGCTTCTTCACCGATTTTCCTTCCGAAGCTGTCTCTAAAGGCTCTGCCCCTTCTTCAGGCATTGCCCACGCCTCCTGCTGCTTTGGCGCACCCACGTCTACGGATACCTCCGGCTTTTCCGTTCCTGCCATGCCGCCCTCCAAGGCATCCTCATAGCCGTCGCCGCCCCTGTTAATGACAAACTCCATGGCCTTTTCAGGCTCATTCTTTTTCTGTGGCTCTGCCGCCTGTGCTTCAACAGGCGCCTCCTGTATCTCCGTATTAAAGGAAACGCCCTCCACATGCCTGTCGCTTCTCTTACGGGGCTTTTTCGCCGCCCCCTTCACTGCCTCAATGGCGCCGGTCTCCCTCATCCTCCGGCGTTCCTCTGCCATTTCGCGCCTGCGCGCGGCATCCTGCTTCGCAATGTCTATGGCCTTTGTGCTATGGCTCTTGACTCCTTTAAGCGCAGACTTCCCCGTGATGATCACCAGACAGATAATCATCAGAATCACATCCACCACATAAGCGCCGGCAACCCCAATGGCCGGCGTCAGGATACCTGAGAGCAATCCGCCCAAAAGCCCTCCCTTTTTGTCAACCAGTTGAAGAAATGTACAGGCAAGCGCCATAAGGCAAAGCATTGCCCCCACCTTCACATAGGCATTGGGGTTCCCTCGGTTTGATATGATAAATGTCACAGAGCCGAACAGGACAAAGGGAAGCACAAACGCAGTCCATCCGAAGATATCCTCCGTCAGTCCTGCAAGCATCTCCCCCACAAAGCCGCCGAAGCCGAAGTTACTGATCATCAGCAGGATACTTACGGCAAGGGTCACCCATATGGTGATCTCTGTCCCCACAAAGCTCGTCTCTGTATTCTTCTTTTTCGTCTGTTTCCTACTCCCCTGTTTCTTTGCTTTAGCTGCCATCATACTCTCCCCCTTATTCTGGCAAAATAATGCAATAATAGTATAGCATTTTTGAAAAGGGCTGTCATTACCTATTTTCACTCTTTTTCCCGCGGCACTCGTCAATCATTTCGTGCAATTTATTCAATGCGTCGCTCATTCCGCCCACTTCATCGATTAAACCCTCCCGGACAGCATCCTTTCCCTCCAAAAGCGTTCCCACATCCTTGACAAGCTCTCTCTGGTTCAACATCAGTTCCTCGATCCGTTTCTGGGTCATATGGGAATGGTCCGCAAGGAAGCGGGTAATCCGATCCTGGGTCTTAATCATATTGCGAAGGCTCTGGGTGATTCCGATAAACATACCGTTAGAGCGCACAGGATGGATAATCATGGTCCCGCTTGGCACAATAAAGGAATACTTTGCAGAGACAGCCAGGGGCCCTCCGATAGAGTGGCTGCCGCCAAGCACCAGGGAAACCGTAGGCTTACTTAAAGAAGCTATCATCTCCGCAATGGAAAGACCTGCCTCCACGTCTCCTCCCAGGGTATTCAAAAGAATCAAAAGCCCTTCGATCTCGTCGCTGTCCTCCACCTCGGCAAGCAGGGGAAGCAGATGCTCATACTTGGTGGCCTTTGCATTGCCGGAAACTGCCTCATGCCCCTCAATCTCCCCGATGACGGTCAAAAGCTTAATCTTATGCCGGTTCTTGCTTCCCTCCAGGTTTACGCTTCCCATTTCTTTGATTTCTTCTCTTTTCTGTTCTTCACGTACTCCGTCTGACATAAAAAAACACCTCCATACATATTTTCCTATCCTTCATTAGTATGGAAGTGTTTTACAAATCTTATACCTGTTCTAATGCCTGAGAAAGATCTGCTATGATATCGTCAATATGCTCAATCCCCACGCTGAACCGGATCAAATCCGGCTGTACGCCCGCCTCAAGCAATTCCTGGTCGTTCATCTGCCGGTGGGTATGGCTGGCAGGATGAAGCACGCAGCTTCTTGCGTCCGCCACATGGGTTACGATGGCAATCATCTTAAGGCTGTCCATCATCCGGACCGCCGCCTTCCTTCCGCCCTTAAGGCCAAAGGTAATCACCCCGCAGGTCCCCTTTGGCATATACTTCTTAGCAAGCTCATAATACTTGTCGCCAGGCAGAGACGGACAGTTCACCCAGGCAACCTTCTCATGGTTCTGCAAAAATTCTGCCGCCTTCCTTCCGTTTTCACAGTGCCTCTCCATACGCAGGTGCAGCGTCTCAAGGCCGATATTTAACAGAAATGCATTCTGGGGCGACTGAATAGAGCCCAAGTCCCGCATAAGCTGTGCCGTAGCCTTGGTAATATACGCGCCTTTGCCGAACCGTTCTGTATACACAATCCCATGGTATGTCTCGTCCGGCGTCGTAAGCCCTGGAAACTTCTCCTTATAAGCCTGCCAGTCAAAATTCCCGCTGTCCACAATCGCGCCGCCCACACAGGCAGCATGGCCGTCCATGTATTTGGTGGTGGAGTGGGTCACAATATCCGCCCCCCACTCAAAAGGCCGGCAGTTCACAGGCGTTGCGAAGGTGTTGTCTACGATAAAAGGAACCCCGTGGGCATGGGCCGCCCTGGCAAACTTCTCAAAATCCAGGACCACCAGGGCAGGATTGGCAATACTCTCCCCAAACACAGCCTTGGTGTTCTCCCTGAAAGCCCCGTTAAGCTCATCCTCTGTACAGTCTGGGTCCACGAAGGTAGCCTCCACGCCCATCTTCCGGATGGTGTGGGCATAAAGATTATAGGTTCCCCCATAAACGGCAGACGCACATACTACATGGTCGCCTTTTTCCGCTATATTCATGATGGCATAAAAATTCGCCGCCTGCCCCGAAGAAGTCAGCATAGCCGCCACGCCGCCCTCTAAGTCGCAGATCTTCGCCGCCACGGCGTCATTGGTGGGATTCTGGAGACGCGTATAGAAATACCCTGATTCCTCCAAATCAAACAGACGCCCCATCTGCTCGCTTGAGTTATACTTAAACGTAGTACTCTGGCAGATGGGCAGCACTCTCGGCTCGCCGTTTTCTGGCGTATATCCTGACTGGATACATTTGGTTTCTGTCCTATAATCACTCATATCGGCTTCTCTCTCCTTTGCTCAATATCCTTATTCATCCCAGTTATGGTACACATCCTGTACATCGTCGTCATCGTCCAGCATATCCAGCGTCTTCTGGATATTGGCAATGTCCTTCTCATCCGTCAGCTCTACATATGTCTGAGGAAGCATGGTAATCTCTGCCGCAGCCATCTTGATTCCAGCCTCCTCAAGAGCCACCCTGACCGCGCTGAAATCATCGGGAGCCGTCAGAATCTCAAAGCTGTCCTCCTCCTCAACGAAATCCTCTGCGCCTGCGTCCAGAGCCGTCATCATCAGCTCGTCCGAGTCGCCTTCATATTCCTCCTTGTCCACCACAATCTGTCCCTTCTTGTCAAACATAAAAGAAACACATCCCGGCGTACCCACGTTACCGTTTCCTTTGGTAAACGCATTCTTCACGTTGGAGGCAGTACGGTTCTTGTTGTCCGTCAGCGTCTCCACGATAATCGCCGTACCGTTAGGCCCGTACCCCTCATATGTAATATGCTCATAGTTGGCGGCATTGGCGTCGCTGTCCGCCCGCTTGATATTGCGGTCAATGGTATCGTTGGGCATATTATTGGCCTTAGCCTTGGCAATCACGTCCCGAAGCCGGCTGTTGTTGGCAGGGTCCGCGCTTCCGCCCTCTTTTACCGCCACGGCAAGCTCTTTCCCTATCTTCGTGAAAATCTTTCCCTTGGCGGCGTCATTCTTCTCCTTTTTATGCTTGATATTCGCAAATTTTGAATGTCCTGACATAATTATTCCCTCTCTCTAATTCTAATCTCAATTATTCTATCACTCTTTCCACCGTTTTTCAATCCTAACCCTCTGGATTGTGTTATTATCCACCAGCAAAACCGTAAAACGATATCCCTCATAGTCAACCACGCACTGTTCATCCTCTGTCGGAATCCTGTCAAGCTGCTGAATCAAAAATCCATTCAGCGTCTCGAACTCCTCCTTCTCAAACACAATGGGCAGAATGTCCTCCAATTCCTCAAGATCCACCATTCCGTTTACCAGAAGGTTCCCGTTCTGAAGCCTCCGGATACGCTCGTCCTCCTCGTCATGCTCGTCGAGGATATTTCCCACGATCTCCTCCAAAATATCCTCCATCGTCACAAGCCCTGAGGTCTGTCCGTACTCATCCACCACAATGCAGATATGGTTCTGGTCCGCCTGCATTTCCTTAAATAACGTATCAATACTCTTGGTCTCCGGTATAAATGCCGCAGACCTTATGTAACCCGTCAGGTCCTTAAGGGGTATCCCCCTTAGCTTCTCATCCAGATAGCAGGACATTGCCTCCCGCAAGTGTATCATCCCTATAATCTCGTCAATGCCTCCCCTGCAAATGGGGTATCTGGAAAAATTCTCCTGAAGCATGAACCTAAGCGCATCCTCAAGAAGCACCTCACCGTCAATGGTAACGATATGCTTCCGATGCGTCATGATGTCCTTTGCGTCCTTATCCAAATAACGGATGATATTGTGGATCAGTCCCGCCGCCTCCTTCTGGGCGCCCTCATCCAGCTCATCCTCGCCTTTTAACAGATGTTTCATCCGTTGGAACAAACTGCCTTCTTCCATAACCGATGTTTCTTACTCCCTTTCTATTTTTGAGCACATTATGTATGAAGCTCAAAACTGACTTTCAACGCTTCATCTACTCTGTTCATTATCTCCTTATCCAGATGGCACACCAGGTCCCGAAGCCGCTGCTTATCGATGGTCCTTACCTGTTCTAAGAGCACCACCGAATTTTTCACAATCTGATACCGCCTGGCATCAATCTCCACGTGGGTCGGCAGCTTCGCCTTATTCATCCGCGACGTAATTGCGGCGCAGATGACCGTCGGGCTGTGCCTGTTCCCCACGTCGTTCTGTATAATCAGCACTGGCCTTACGCCTCCCTGCTCAGAGCCCACCACAGGGCTTAAATCTGCATAATAGATATCTCCACGTCTTACCTGCACACTTTCTCACACTCCGATTTCTTAAAGATAAGATGAGTATTTCCATCTTTTATCGGATGTATTCTATCTTTTATGCAAAATAATCCATCTGC
>CAJUBG010000023.1 GCA_910584575.1 uncultured Dorea sp. | reverse complement strand
GTATGCAAAGATGAACAAAATGACCGATATTAGTATTAGCACATTCTTCAGTGATTTGCAGCTTTCAAATAATCTTTTTAAGAAAAACCGTAAAGACGCTTCAAGTCAAGTATTTAATGATGATGAAGTGATTAAACTTGTAAAATATCTAAGGGATCATCCGACAATACATAACCTTGGATTGTTATTATTGTTTGATACTGGCATGAGGGTAGGAGAATTATGCGTGCTTAAGCCAGAGAGCATTACAAAAGAAGGAATTGTGATAAATTCTACTGAAATCTACTACAAAGACCCAGATACAAACAAGACCGTTTTTGAGATAAAGGATACGCCTAAAATGGGTGCTGACGAAAGAACGATTATCATTCCAGAGCCGACAAGGGCAATCATAAAGCGGATTAGGCTAATGAATCCATTTGGCGAGTATTTATTCATGAAGGATGGAAAGAGAATCAATAGCACTCGTTTTAATTATCATCTTTATAAAGCGTGTAAAGAGGTTGGGATTCCAGAGAGGTCTACACATAAGATCAGAAAGACATACGCCAGCAAATTGATTGATGGAGAGGTAGAAGAAGCCCTTATTCGTTCTCAGATGGGGCATACCGATATCAAGACTACGAAGGATTACTATTATTATGCAACGCAGAACCAGAAGTACAAAGAAAGCCAGATTTCCAAGGCTTTATGTGTATGATTAAGTTTTTGATTAAGTTTTTCCAGACGACAAAAACCAAAGAAATAAAAATGCCCGCAAACCCTTTAAAATCAAGGCTTCCGAGCATCCTTAAGTACATCATAAAACAGGGGATGAGAGAATCGAACTCCCGCCAAAGGTTTTGGAGACCCCTATCATACCACTTGACCAATCCCCTATGTGTCTCAATCACACTAGATATTTATATCACATAATGTAGGTATTTGTCAAGGGATAAATTTAACTTTTTATCTCATTTCAACAACGGTATGACAAATTTATTCGTCTACCTTGCAGCCTGAACGCCTGCCATACCTGCGCCCATCTTCTTGAATACTTGTATCAGCACTTTGCCAAGAGCAAGAACCAGAATAGCGGCAGCAATCGCCTCCGGAATACCGGATGCAGTTACCGTGCCCATAATCAGTCCCCATACAGCAGAAATGGCAACATCTTTGGCATCAGCGTACTGCTGTGCAAAAAGCAGATAGATACTTCCCATGACCGTCACGGTATTCACCATCGAACCGATAAATCCAACAACCGGAAGTGCAATGAGCTGATTCACCTTTAATTTTGTGAAAAGGATCCACAGCCATCCCGCTGCTACTCCAATGAGAATCCTGCATCCAATGGAAATCCATAGAGCCTTCAATGCCCCAGGTATCCCCGATGTACTCATAAACGGAGAGAAGGCAAAGGACAGAAGGGTAGGTGCCATGGTATTGCTGATTAGTGAGCAGATACCGAATACTGCGCCCAGGATTGCCCCTGCCGACGGACCTAACAGAACTGCGCCGATAATTACGGGAATATGAACAGTTGTCGCCTTAATAATCGGAAGCTGAATCATGCCGAGAGGCGTATTCGCCAACACGATGATGATTGCGGCCATAAGTGCAACACTGACCATCCAACGAGTGTCATGTCTTTGTTCTTTCATTATTCAATTCCTCCTTGTTATCATTCTCATTTAAATGAGATACAATACAATTACGATGTTATTATAGCATTTATCATGTTATAGGACAAGCGTTTATTTTCAGAGAAATAAATGTTATAATTTTTGTTATATTGAAATATCTATACAAAGTTAGGGGGGAATTAAATTGTTTAAGAAAAAGGATAAATCTGTGGCTAAGAAAGAAAAGGCAAAGTCCGCTAAAAGCCAGACAGGGAAGACTGCGGCAAAGAGCGTAAAGACGCAGTCTGTAAAAAAGCCAGCAGGCGCGGGCGCTCAGACACAAAATCAGAGCGACAAGGTGCTTGCCAAATTGAAGGCCATTGAGAAGGAGACGAGGCTTAAGGAGGTAAGAGACAATGTGGATCAGTTGGAGGATGAAAAGATTGCCGAGCATATCGAGCTTTTGCTTAAGATTATGCGTTCAGGAGAATAACAATTAGGAAGAAGGGATTGAGATTAAGTATAGAAAATGGAAATTAATTCGTCAGTTTTTTGACGGCGCTAAAAAATATTTTACCATTGCGGTTGTCGCATCTCTGGCGACGACCGTTTTGAATTCACTGACGCCCCAGATTTTCCGTTTCAGCATTGATTCGGTGCTTGAAGGGGCAAAGTATGAATATCTGTCTGAACATCTCTGGCTTCTGGCGATATTGCTGATAGCTGTGGCCGCGTTGTCAGGCTTGTCCCAGTATGTATGCAGGTCGAATACGGCTCTGGCGGGGGAGACATTTGCCAAAAATATGCGGGATACGCTGTTTTGCCATGTACAGAGGCTTCCCATGAGCTGGCATGACAAGAACCAGACCGGTGATATTATACAGCGTTGTACCTCGGACGTGGAGGTTATCCGCAATTTCGTTGTGACACAATTATTGGAGGTGTTCCGGACAGTCTTTTTGATTATCATTTATTTTTCTATGATGGTGTCAATGAACGCTCGGTTATCGTTGGCGGTGCTGCCCTTTGTGCCGATTGTAATTATATATTCGTCAGTATTTTACCGGCTGATTGCGAAACGGTTCATAGCGGCTGACGAAGCAGAAGGCGAATTGTCCACTGTGGTGCAGGAAAATGCAACCGGAGTCCGTGTGGTGCGGGCGTTCGGGAGGGAGAGGTTCGAGATGGACAGGTTTCGGGAGAAGAATGATATTTTCGCGAAGCTGTGGATTCGGCTTGGAACGCTGTCCGGCCTGTATTGGGGAGTGGGGGATCTGATTACAGGGCTTCAGGTGGTAACGGTCATTGTCCTGGGTACGGTGGAGGCGGTGCAGGGAAATATTTCCGTAGGAGAGTTTGTTGCATTTGCATCCTATAATACGACTCTGGTATGGCCGATTCGGGGGCTTGGCAGGATTCTGTCGGATATGAGTAAGGCGGGCGTTTCTTTCGAGCGTGTGGACTATATTATAGGGGCCGAGGAGGAGGCAGATGAAAATGTGGCTGTCATGGAGGTCGGCGCTGAAAGAACAGAAGATAATTGCGATATCAGGTTCGACCATGTGAGCTTCGGTTACGGGGACGGGAATGAAGTCTTAAAAGACATTGATTTTTGGATTCCTCAGGGATGCACCTTCGGTATTCTCGGCGGTACAGGAAGCGGCAAATCTACGATTGTACAGTTATTGACGCGCCTCTATGAGCTTGAGGACGGCAAAGGCAGTATCAGAATCGGCGGAAAGGATATCCGCAGGATACCCCTCCAAAAGCTCAGAAGTCAGGTAGGGATGGTGCTGCAGGAGCCCTTTTTGTATTCGCGGACCATTAAGGAGAATATAGGGGCTGCCTTAAAGGAGGCAGACATAAATGAGATTCGCCAGGCGGCGAAGATTGCCTGTATTGACGACGCCATTATGGGCTTTCCGGACGGATATGAAACTTTGGTGGGTGAGAGGGGAGTCACCCTTTCCGGCGGGCAGCGCCAGCGTGTGGCGATTGCACGGATGCTGCTTCAGAAAACACCCATCATGGTGTTTGACGACTCTCTGTCAGCCGTGGATTCACAGACAGATACGAGGATTCGCAGGGCGCTTAATGAGCATATGAAGAATGCCACCGTGATTTTAATTTCCCACAGGATTACGACCCTTATGGGCGCAGACCAGATACTGGTGCTGAACCACGGCTGTGTGGAGGAGATGGGGACTCATCATGAGCTGATTAGAAGCGGCGGCCTGTACCAGCAGATTTACGAGATACAGATGAGCCAGGATGACAGAAGGAAAGTAGAGGTGTGTTAAATGGCGGCATATGAAGAACAAGAATATAATAAACCGTTCAGCTTCAAGGTCTGGGGGAAAATGCTGCCTTTTTTCAAGCCTTACCGGAGGTTCTTTGCAATCACCCTGGGATTTAATATTTTTCTGGCAGGGGTTGACGTGGTAGTACCCTTATTCCAGAGCTATGCAATCGACCATTTTATTACGGCAGAAAGCCTTGAAGGAATCTGGCAGTTTTTGGCGGCTTACGTAGCTGTTATCGTATTCCAGACATTGAGCGTCTATTTTTCTGTACACGCGGCCACGACCATAGAGATGAACGTGGGAAAGGATTTGAAATGGGCACAGTTTGAACATTTGCAGACCTTGTCTTTTTCTTACTATAATACGACTCCGGTAGGCTACATCCATGCCAGGGTCATGAGCGATACGCTGCGGATTGCATCCATGGTGGCCTGGGGGCTGGTGGATATGTTCTGGGCGCTGATTTATGTGGTCAGTGTGTTTGGAATCATGTTTGTGTTAAATGTGAAACTGGCATTGATTATTCTGCTGATTGTTCCATGTATCGCTGTGCTGACGGTTTATTTTCAGAATAAGATCCTTCACTGGAACAGAAAGGTGAGAAAGATTAATTCCCAGATTACCAGTGCATACAACGAAGGGATTACAGGGGTTAAGACCTCCAAAAGCATGGTGATTGAGGGGGATAATGAGAAAGCATTTTTTGAGAGGACGCAAGCGATGCACAGTGCGGCAAGCCGTTCCGCAAAGCTCAATGCAGTTTATATCCCCATGATACTTTTGTTTAGCTCTGCTGCTGCGGCTGTGGTGCTGGCACAGGGCGGATACATGGTGAAGGCGGATATCATGCGGCTAGGGACGCTGTCAGTGTTTATCTCTTACGCGGTAATTATCTTTGAGCCAATCCAGCAGCTTGCAAGGCTTTTGGCTGAGTTAATTTCCTGTCAGGCAAATATTGAGCGAGTCATGGATCTTTTAGAGCAGGAGCCTAATGTGGTGGACAAGGCCGAGGTTTTGGAGAAATACGGAGATGCGTTTCATCCTAAGAAGGAGAATTGGGAGAAGATTAAGGGAGATATCGTGTTCGAGGATGTTTCCTTCCAGTATCCGGACGGGAAGGAGTATGTGCTTGAGCACTTCAACCTCCATGTGCCGGCAGGTATGAACGTTGCCATTGTGGGTGAGACTGGCGCAGGCAAGTCAACCCTTGTGAATCTTGTGGGCCGTTTCTTTGAGCCGACGAAGGGACGCATCCTGATTGACGGGGTGGATTACCGGGAACGTTCCCAGTTGTGGCTTCACAGTCAGATCGGGTATGTATTGCAGAACCCCCATCTGTTCTCTGGTACGGTGCGGGAAAATATCCGGTATGGGCGTCTTAACGCCACGGACGAGGAGGTTGAGGCAGCGGCCAGGAATGTGTCTGCGGATGAGGTGGTAATGAAGCTTGAGAAGGGATTTGACAGCGATGTGGGGGAGAGTGGAGGAAGGCTTTCTACTGGAGAGAAGCAGTTGATTTCATTTGCCAGGGCAATTTTGGCGTCTCCGGCAATCTTTGTTCTGGATGAGGCTACTTCTTCTATTGATACCCATACAGAGCAGCTTATCCAGCAGGCGACAGGGAGGCTGCTTTGCGGGCACACTTCGTTTATCATTGCTCACCGGCTTTCGACCATCCGGCAGGCGGATTTGATCCTGGTGGTGAAGGACGGAAAGATTATCGAGCAGGGAACCCATAAGGAGTTGCTTGGGGAAAAGGGATACTATTATGAGCTTTATTCCAAGCAGTTTGAGGAGGAAGCCTCCATGAAGGTATTTGCAGGAGGAACCATTTAATATTTTCACCGTATATTGAAGATGAGGTGAAAAATATGAATGGAATCTTATGGACGTTCTTAGGAACATTACTTACATTTTCAGTGACGACTCTTGGGGCGGCAGGCGTATTCTTCGTTAAGAAGGATATGGGCGGCAGGCTTCAGCGGGGGTTCTTAGGGTTTGCCGGAGGCGTGATGGTCGCCGCCTCTGTCTGGTCCCTGCTGCTTCCGGGGATTGAATTTGCGGAGGAGAACGGGCAGGTGAGCTGGCTGGTTATGACAGGCGGGTTCCTGCTTGGCGTGTTATTGCTTCTTCTGGCAGACTATTTAATTGGAAGATGGGAGCATCTTCGAGTGCAGAAGAATACTGCCATGCTTGTCATGGCGATTACGGCGCACAATATTCCGGAGGGAATGGCGATTGGGCTTGCGTTTGCACTGGCAGCCCAGAATCCAAGCGAGCCGGCCTTGCTGTCAGGGGCGATTGCGCTGGCGGTGGGGATTGGAATTCAGAATTTTCCGGAGGGAACAGCGGTTGCCCTGCCCCTGGTTCAGAATGGCTTCAGTAAGAGGAAAGCATTTTTGATCGGAAGTATGTCTGCGGCAGTAGAGCCGGTCTTTGGCGTGGCTGCGGCGGCCTTAGCAGGCGCGGTACGGTTGGGGATGCCCTGGTTTTTGTCGCTGGCAGCAGGCGCTATGATCTATGTGGTGGTTCAAGAGCTGCTGCCGGAGGCGTGCGACAAGGAGGATGAGAAGTCCGGAACCCTTGGGTTTATCGTTGGGTTTCTGGTGATGATGATTCTGGATGTAGCATTGGGATAGAACAGCTTTTAGATTGTGTTGGTTAAGTTTTCCGGTTTTTTTGCCGATATAAAATATGTATAGTTATCTTTGCCAAATTATCGGTGAATAATTTGAAAATATTTGGCATATCTGGAGGAACGGGCAGCAATGTCATTGACGGCCTGCGCTTATGGCAGATTAACAGCCAGGAATGGCAATGGCGCAATGTTTACGAATGTACAGGCAATTAAGACAAGGATATAGTTTACGGTTTTAGAAAGAGAGGTGTCTTTGAGTGAATTTTTTTACAGTTCAGTCGCTCAATGCTTATACCCGTAATATGGAAATGCAGATGAAGTGGCAGAAGAAGCAGGATTCCAGTGATTTTACTGCGGATGGAAGCATGAAGTTAGACAATGACCCTACAAGACGGCAGGCGGAGGAGATTCGCAAGTCCAGGGCGGACGGCTCTGACCAGCTCTCCAAGCAGATAGATTTGAAGCTGAACAGCGGGCAGAAGCTGACTGCTGAGGAGATGGATTATCTTAGAAAGCATGATCCCCAGACCTATCAGCGGGTGAAATCCATCGAGACAGAGCAGAAGAATTATGAGAATGAGCTTAAGAAGTGCAAGACGAAGGAGGAGGTCGAGCGCGTGAAGATGGCGCATACGGCAACCTCCCTGGGTGCGGTGAACAGCATCATGAACAATCCGGTGATTCCGGAGGAGAAAAAGTTTGAGCTGGTGATGCACGAGCACCGTAAGAATCAGGCTTTACAGGTAACCACCCAGGAATTCGTGGAGAGTGGGGAGTATGCGAAGCTGCCGACAGAGGCAGAGCGCCTGGAGGCTGAGAAGGAGATTGAGGAAGCAGAGGAGAAAGAGCTTGGTATCGACGAGCCAACAGAGAAGAATGAGCAGGAGGCATCGGTAGAAAATGCTGAAGCTGCCAAGGATTCGGCGGCAGGAGAAGATGCGGTTAAGGCTGCTGAGGCAGAACGGAAGGCCAGCGACCTTTCCAAAGATCGGGAGATGACCCGCCTGGAGGCTGAGACGACGCCGGAGGCATTGAAGGTGAAGCGTGCAAAGGCCCGCGCGGCGTATCAGATGAGTAAGGCAGAGGTTCCACAGCAGATGTTGGATGTAAAAGTAAATTAAGGTTTAGGTAGAGGTATTCACCTGTGTGGCAGGAGAGAATATCTCTATTTTTATACCCAGAGCTTTTTGGGTTTATTTGTCGAAAATTGTCGAACAAATGTACTGAAAAATTAGCGGGAATCATTGACAAGAAGATAAGAATCCTGTATGATATGTCTCACATACATATAGTGTTGTTCAACACATCATTAGAATCATATTTTATTAATCTGTATTGAAGGTTTCGAGCCGATTCCTTCAATTCCAAAGAAACCCATGTAGAATGAAAAGAATTGAAAAAGGAAGGAGAAGATGAATTATAAGAAAATTTCTATATTTTTGACACTTATTTTAGGAGTAGCGGCCTTCTATATAGCAGAGAACCGGTTTGAAAGTTTTGGCAGTCCTGCGAAACAGAAGGTGTACCAAGCAGCAGACAAAAGAGAAATAAGCGAGTCTGATAAGATTGCTGTAATCAACTTGGATGAAGGTGTATCTGGAAGCAAAGGACGGGTAAACTACGGGGAAAAATTGTCAAGGTTTCCAAGCATGGATTTCGAGTATGCGTCTCTGGAGGCGGCTAGAATGGGACTTGAAACGGGAAGGTACGGAGCCTATGTTATTATTCCGGCAACCTTTTCCCAGAATGTTGAGAGTATCAATACAGCGCCGCAGGTTTCTCAGTTGGAGTATGCAGTCAATCAGTCTTTTTCCGGAAAGAGGCAGTATGAGCTTCTCTACAATGTATGGAGTTATATTGATTCGTTGAATAATCATTTGAGCTATATGTATGTGGAAAATATTTTGAGAGAGTTTCATAATGCCCAGGATCAGGCAGAGCGTGTAGTGGAAAACGACTTAAAGGATATGGAGGCCATGGAGAGAATTGAGGCGCAGGAGTGGGTGACGCTTGCGGATACACCCCAGATGCCCGTGGAGAGAGCCGTACCGGAGACGCTGGATATTTCGGATTATACAGAACAAACCGCTATGCTGGCAGAGTCTATGGACGAGCAGTATGGGAGTGGTATCCAAAGTATTCAGGAGGAAATTGCTCTCTTAATCGCCGGCAAAACTGCATTGGCAGAGGGTTTGAAGGGCCTGGCCGGACGAGTTGGCGAGATAAACCTTTCGGTTGACGAGAACGGGGAGGAAATCGCAGGGAAAGCAGAGGTGTTGCTCCGTGAAGAATTGGCTAGGCAGTCAGAGAACATGTTAGAGAAAGAGAGTTTGGCTGAACGTTTGAATAAGTTCAGGGATAAACAGGAGGAGTTCTTAAGACATTTTGAGCAGATAAGCAGAAGCTGCCCTTCTCGGCAGGAGGAGGGACAGATGGATGAGAATCAGCAAGGAGAGGAGGGACAGGCAGAGGAAGATATACAGCAAAAGGATAATGAAGCGGTAGAAGAAACAGATGAGACAAGGTTGTTACTTTCTATGCTGACAGAGCAAAAACAAGAGTTGGACTCTATGCTTGGAGAATTAGAACAGGCAGAGAACCTTGATATCGAAAGCGTCACGGAATTGGTTAGAGAAGAATATGTGAAGCCTATGGAAGCCAATGCAGATAAAGCCAAAAAGGAATTTCAGCAGAGATATGAGGATGAGCTTCAAGCAGTATCGGAATATGAAGGGCAGCTTGCCGCCTTCCATCCTCAGATGGACGGTCTGTTTCTGGCACAGAGTATTCAACAGTTGAAGGAAAATCATAGAAATATGCAGGGCGCTCTGCTTAAAAATAACCAGGCATATATAGAATACGCACAGAAATCCGCTGCTGACTCCAGGGAGTATGCAGATTCTTTACATAAACATATAGAAGATGCAAAGCAGGAAGCTAAGGAGACAATCGCCCAGGGACTTAGCTTGGCAAAGGAGGTAAAAGAGAAGAACAGCGCCATGAACCAGAGAATTCTGGGAAGCTTCTCATCTAAGCTCTCGTATACAAGACTGGGCGGCGCAGAACATACACGGGTCTATCAGTTTATAGCGAACCCGCTGCGTGGAGTGGACAGGTCAGGAACTAAAGTGGAGCAGTAAGAATTTTAGGAGGGAGGAATTGCTATGAGTATCAGGATGAACACAGAGGACGTTATTGCGAGAGGCCAGAATATTGGAAGCCATGTGGAGGACGTTACGGCTTTGCAGAATTATCTGAATGATGTAGTGAACCGTCAGTTGCCGGAGTTGTGGGAGGGCAGCGGTTATGAGGGCTTTGCCGCCAGAGTTGCAGAGATGGCGCCGAGTTTTGAGGCGATGCGTGAGCTCATTAGCGCGATTGGACAGGGCGTCGTGATGAATGCACAGCAGTACGCGGAATTCGACAGAGCAGCAGGCGCTATGAACCGCGGATAGAAGCCATGGACCAGGGCAGCGGTATCAGGCTTAATCCAGATGTATCTGAGCCGGAGATGCTCGAAGGCAAAGAGGCAGGCCAGACTCCCTTAAGCGACCTGTACGGTTACCCCGTCTTTGGGGCAGATACAGAACAAAGGGCGGGGGAGTGCCGTAGAAAAGAGAGGCAGATGCTAGAGAAGCTTCGCCAGGAGGTGTTTGCGGCAGAGGGACAAGAAACGAAAGAACGGCTTGGTGAAATTCGCAGCCAGATTTTTAGGGAGAAGCCGCAGCAGGAGGCATTTGTTTTAGCGGAGTCGGGACGCAGGGAGACAGAGGCTTCTGCGCCAGAAATAAGGATGCTTTCAGGGCTTACGGCGGCAGGGCTTTTATTAATCTTTTTGGTGAAGGGAAGCATTTGCCGCCGTAAAAAGGAGATGAGAGAACAAAGCAATGATGCTGACATTGATAGCAGGCAGCAGACAATTGGATATTATGGTGAAGCCTGAGCAGAGAATCCAGGAGGTTTATCAGAGGCTTCTCAAAGCCGGCTTCTTTTCCAAAGGCTTGGCAGGCGGGCAGCTCAAAGTGTATTCTATGCGCCGAAGGGCATATGTGAATCCCCTGCTTACTTTTGGGGAGGGACGAATCTGTGCAGGAGATATAATAAAACTTTTATAAGGGGAGGGCAGTTATGAAGCTTCGGTTTCAGAAGAACGAGATAAGGGCAAAAACCATATATGATTTCAAGAGATTAGAAGAAGATCATTATCTGTTTCTCCCCTGTAAGCTGGAGGAGGAAAAGGAGACGGTTTGCATGAGCTTTGACCTGCGGGGGATGGAAGGCTTTGAGGAACTGAAGGCGGCGGACAGGCTTAAGCAGCTTAGGGTGTTATTACAGGCGGCAGACCTTGAAGAAGTGTATGGGGAATATGATTTTTCACTTGAACCGGAGAACCTGTATTATGACGTTTTAGATAGAGTCAAGGTGAGGTGCAGGGATATTATTCTGGAACAGGGGAAGAATCGTAGAAAGCAGTTTCTAAGGCAGTACCAGGCGTTGATTGGTTATATTCTGGAGGGCTGTCATCTATATGAGGATTATCTGTACGGAGGGCTTGAAATCTTAAAAGAGCAGGAGGAATATGCTGTTTTTTTTGAGCCTGAGACGGTACAGGAGGAAAGAAAAATATTATTAGAGGAATACGGCAGTCTTTTGGAAAATGAGAAAAAGTATACAAAGAAAGTTGAAATCCGGAAATATAAGGGGCTGGCCAGATATAGCGCGGTATCCTTGCTTCTGTTGGTGCTGCTGTCGTTAGCCGCGGTGTACAGCTTCGTATGGTATATGCCAAGGCAGAAGAAGCTAAGGGCAGCGCAGGACGCTTATATTCGGAAGGATTATATTGCAATGATCGATGCCTTGCAGGGGTTTCAGATGAATGACCTTGGCCGTGCCGAGAAATATATGCTTGCCACAGCCTATATTCAGGGGCAGGCGGTGGATACGTTCAGCCCAGGAGATAAGGAAAATATTCTGAGCAAGGTTACTTATCAGTCCAATGAAAATGTATTGGATTACTGGATTTATCTGGGGCGTCTTAAGGTGAGAGAGGCTGAGGAGATTGCTATGAAGATGTCTGACGACCAGCTTTTGTTGTATGCATATATGCAGGAGTTTCGTCAGGTGGAGGAGGATGAAGAATTATCCGGCAGGGAAAAGAGGGAAAGGAAGCAGGAGTTGATGGATGAGATCGAAGGGCTTGCGGGGAATTTAGGGATATAGCGCGGGAGGTTTGTTTATGAAGTATTTGCTTACACAGACCAGGAATGGATATGTGGAGGTGCCGGTACAGGAGAGGGATACTGAGTATGAGGAAAATATGTGGCAGCTTCGAGAGGGCAGACAGGTATTCCTGCTTGGTGCGGAAGAACATTTGTTTATACGAAAAACATGCGTCACCATATCTGCCGGCGAGGAGGCTTCACTTAAGGTTCATGATCTGCAAAGCCGCTTCTATATCAAAGAAATGCACATATTTGCCGAGGTAGGAGAAGAATCTCACCTATATCTGAATCAAAGAGAACTCATGCCAAAGAATTCTGACTTTATTTTGCAGGCGGGAGATATTCTGTTTTTAAAGAATATTAAGATTGAAATTTGGGAAAATCAGATTGCTGTCCATGGTTCTCCTGACACTTATACAACAACCCTTTTAGAATGTTCTCTGCCACAGAAGCCAAAGGGTTTCCCTGTCTATAAACGTTCTCCAAGACTGATTAAACGCCCGTCGGCAGAAAAGGTTCTGGTCGGGCTCACAAAAGAAAACGTAAGGGGAAATAGAAGGGATTTTCTCATGACTGTATTGCCGCCGTTGGCAATGACGGCAGTAACCCTTGCAATCGGGGTGCTTTCGGGAAGGGGAATCTACCTGCTTTTGTCTGCTGTGGCCACAGGGATGACGGCAGTATTAGCCGGTATCCAATATGTGGGGGAGAAAAGGGAGAGAAAGAGAGAGAATAGAGAGCAGGCTGAGCTTTATACGAAAGAGCTGTGGCGAAGGCTGAAGGAAATTGCGGTAATCTATGAGCAAGAGCAGGAGGTATATGCCTACCAATATCCAGAGGTCAGGGATTTGGCCAGAATGGTGGGAGAATATGACAGCCGGATTTACGAAAGGATTGCCTCGGATGATGATTTTCTTACCTTGTCTGTCGGTGTTATTTGGGGAAGGACAGATTTTCAGATTGATAGAAGGGGGACGGAATGGGATACAAAAGGAGATATTTTGCGAAGGTATGATAAAATTAAACGCCCAAGGGTTATTGATTTGAAGAAGGCGCATCTTGGGATGCTTGGGGAGAAGGAGGCTGTACATCAGCAGATAAAAATACTGACAATGCAGGCCGTATTTTTCCAGAGTTATCATGAGCTTCGGCTCGTTGCCGTCTTTGATGAGGCATATGAGAAGGCGTTTGCATGGATGCGCTGGCTTCCCCATATGCGTATCCCGTCAATGAATGTGTTGGGGATGGTATATTCAGAGAGAACCAGAGAGCTTGTACTTGGCGGTATGGCTCAGATACTAAAGGAACGGGCGGAGGGGAGGAGGGAGTTTAGGAGGCTGCCTCACTATCTGTTTTTGATTGACGAGCCGTCTTGGATTATGGACCATGGGATTATGGAATATCTGTGTATGGATGGAAGGGAGTTGGGCTTTTCTATCATTTACACCAGCTATATACGTGCCAATCTTCCTGAATATATCGGCACAGTTTTAATTGCAGATAGTTTTGGTGAGGGGACGCTGCTTCTGGAGGCAAGGGAGTATGTGAACCAGAAGATTAAGTTGTATTCTGCTAATGAGATTGATTTTGAATGGCTTGCAAGAGATTTAAGTGTGTTAAAGCATGAGAGGGGAGTAACCGGCTTTATCCCCCAAAAAGTCAGTTTTTTTGAACTATACGGGATTCACCATCCAAAAGAGCTTGGGCTTCGCAGAAGGTGGAGGAAGCATCAGTCCCATAAGTCGCTGGCTGTCCCCTTAGGGATGCGCTCGGCGGGGGATATCTTATATCTGGATTTGCATGAGAAGGCCCATGGTCCTCACGGGATTGTGGCAGGGACGACGGGTTCGGGGAAGTCAGAATTGCTTCAGAGTTATATTCTGTCTTTGGCGGTAAATTTTCATCCTTATGAGGTAGGCTTTTTGTTAATCGACTATAAGGGAGGCGGTATGGCCAATCTGTTTCGTGAGCTTGTGCATCATATGGGAACTATCACGAATCTGGACGGGGCAGGAAGCATGAGGGCGCTCATCTCTGTGAAGGCAGAGTTATCCCGAAGGCAGCGGATTTTCCGAAGTTTTCAGGTCAACCATATCAACGGTTATATGCGGTTATTCAGGGAAGGGAAGGTCTCTGAGCCGATTCCCCATCTCTTTATCATCAGCGATGAATTTGCAGAGTTGAAAAAAGAACAGCCGGATTTTATGAAAGAGCTTGTGTCAGCGGCGCGTATTGGAAGAAGTCTTGGGGTTCACCTGATACTGGCGACGCAAAAGCCTGCCGGCGTGGTAGACGAGCAGATCGTCAGCAACAGCAGGTTCAAGCTCTGCCTGAAGGTACAGAGTGAAAATGACAGCAAGGAGATTCTGGGTACAGGGGATGCGGCAGGGCTTACTCTGCCTGGAAGGGCATATCTTAAGGTTGGAAATAATGAGAACTATGAATTATTCCAGTCAGCGCTGAGTGGGGAGGCATACAGGGAGGAAGGGGAAAGAGACAGGCAAGGCTATGACGGTGTCTATGTGGTCAATGAGTTGGGGCAGGGAGAACTGCCAGACCAGGATCTAAGCGGCAATATAGGAGAGTATCGGGTGTGTAAGACGCAGCTTGAGGCAGTAATTTGGATGATTCGGGAGGAGTTTGCAAAAGAAGAAGCCAAAGAAGTGAAAAAGCCGTGGCTGCCGCCCCTTGGCAGGATGCTTGTCAGCCCCTATACTCAAAAGCACACTAAAGAGAAAGAGGGCATGTCTGTGCGGATTGGGATAATAGACCTTCCTGAGCAGCAGGCGCAAAAAGAGCTGGCGCATGACTTTGAAAAGGAGGGAAACCTTTTATATGTGGCGTCCGCAGGTTTTGGAAAGACTGTTTTTCTGACAACAGTATTGACAAGCCTTGCAATTTCCTGTGATGTAGATGCTTTGCACTTTTATATTCTGGACTATGGGAATCATGGATGCCTGCCTATGAAAGAGCTTCCCCATACAGCGGAATATATTTCGTTTGCCGATGAAGAACGGTACCGGAAGTTTAAGAAGCTTATGGCAGAAGAACTTGCGGAAAGGAAGAAGCTGTTTGCGAAGTATGGCGCTCCCTCAATGGAAGCCTATCAGGAATTGTCAGGGAAGCCTTTGAAGTTCTTGCTTGTGGCGGTGGATCAATTTGATGTTGTGAAGGAGGCAGGAATCGAGGAGGAGGATTTCTTTACAAAGCTTACGCGGGACGGCGCAGGGCTTGGAGTCTATACGGTTATCACAGCCAATAGAATAAACGCAATCCGCCATGCAACCTTAATTAACTTCAAAAAAAAGATAGCAGGCTATGTTTTTGACGAGAACGAAGTATTCCTGACGGTAGGAAGATCAGTGGTGAAGCAGACGGCGGTTAAAGGGCGTGTGCTGATAAGCGGCGAGCCTGTACATGAAGCACAGATTTATACCATGGCGCCCTGTGAGGATAAGGCGGCATACAGTAAGGCGCTAAAAATTATAATTCAGGAAATCCGAAAGAATGCTCACGGTAAAGAAGCGCCCCATATCCCCGTACTGCCACAGGAGTTTTTTTCAACCATGCTTAAGGAGTATGCAGACAATACAGGCGGTTATCTGGTGGGGCTGGACGTAGAGGAAGTGACGGTGAGAGGATTTCCTGCGTCGGCAGGTCTGTTTGTAATTGTAGGAAATACCGGGACAGGCAAGACAAATATACTTCAGGTTCTTGCGGACCAGGCTATTTTTCATGGCAGAACCTACATATTTGACGGGAGAGGGATGGAATTATATCGCTACCGTCAGGCGCCAAATGTCTTGTATGCGGAAGGAAAAAAAGAGATAGATTGTTTTGTCACAGAGGTTTCAGAAGAACTAAAGGACAGGAGAAGGCTTGTGAAAAAGAAGTTAGTGGAGTGTTCAGGATTAAGCCCAAAGAAGCTGGCGGAGGAGTTACCGTTTTGTACCATCCTGATTGATGACCTGGAGGATTTTACAGAACTGCTTGGAACGGACATAGATAGGGTGTCTAATCTGGTAAGGGAAGGGGCTTTTCTTGGGATTACCTGTATTATAACGGTTCATGCCGCAAAGCAGCGGGGAATGAGCAGTATGGACAGGCTGGTACGTCAGGCGTCAAACGGGCTGGTGTTAAGCTCGCAGGGAGTTGTTCCAATCTTCCCTGTTCCGAGTATGCGCGAGCATCCCAAGCCTGGGGAGGGACTGCTGTTTAAAAACGGTATCTATTGGAGGGTCCGCCTTCCAAGATATGTAGAAGGCAGCAGGTTTGGAGAGTAATAGAGAGGAGAAGCGGGAGAATGGCAGAACGAATACAGATTAACCATGGAAAGGCAGAACAAGACGCGACGGGGATAACAAACGCAGCGTCTTATCTTCAAAAGGTTTCCTTTGTTTCTGAGGATATGAGAACAACACTTCCTGCCAATGCAAACTGCAAGGCGGCATATGAAAGGTCCCAGGAGAGAATCTCGAAGTTGGGAGCCATGCTTGATCAGGAGGCTGAGAATATCAGGGGGTTGAATGTGGCGTTTGCGCAGTTCGACAGGCTGTTGGGGAGATTTGAGGAGAATGGAGGCCGGTGTCAGGCGATAACGGCAGAACCGTAGGAGGTGCAGCTTATGCAAAGAAGTGATTATCTGAATCCGGTCAGTATGAAGAATCAGTGTATGTGGGCGGTCCGCCGGATGGAGGAGGATGATAAGGCGCTAAAGGCTGCCGGCAGCAGTATCAGGGATTTTGTGCAAGATACGGAGATTGAGAGTGAGTCTTTTGAGGCTTTAAAGCAGCAGCTTGAGGATTATGAGCTGATTATTGAGGCAATGCAGACTGCTAATGCAGCCGATGCGGCTGATTTTCAAAGTCTCAGTGGGCTTGTGGGAGACGAGACGTTAGATGGGGAGAATATATTCCGGCAGATGGAGAACTCGTTAAAAATGAGGGAAAGATATCTGGCGGGCGAGGTTTTATACAGAAATAGAATGGCAGTCACAGAGGATGCCATTTTATATGCATATTATGGTTTTAAGGCCAATGAGTACAAACAACTGGCAGAGAACAGTCAGAGCTTGTATGACAGGTGGAGGGAAAAGGCGGAAAGGTTTGACGAGATTGCGGCAAGCACCAGCCGTTTGTTTTCAGACAGTGAAGAAATCAGCAGCTTGATTAAGGAGGGCTTATGGCACATGGCAGGCGTATTCCAAAACGGCGCCTATATGACGGAGAGAAACAGTGGATGGAGGAGGCAGCTTAAAAATGCCGGCGTGCGTATGGCCATGGGATTTGGGGACAAAGGCGGAGAGCAGAATGGGCCGTATACCTTGTGGAGAAGGGGGATGGCGTCTGACCGAGAAGAAATAAGGGAGATTGTCCGCGGCTATGAGGAGTATGCAGATTATTCTGACGAAGAAATAGAGGATTTACTGGTAAAGTTAAACAGCGAAGGGTGCGGGTATGTAGCCTTTGCCAATATCATTGTGGATGAGTACAGAAGAAAAGAAGATGAGTTTGAGGATACCTTTGGGTTTCCACTCTTTTTAGAAAACAGAAGCGGCACCTCGTATGTAAACTATAACCGGCTGATTTTGGATCTCTACTGTGCCAGTGACAACCACAGAAGGGTATGGAATATGTGGCAGGACCGTGACGTCTATGATGAGGAGGAAGACCCTTCGGCAACGGTGGGATGGGGTACGACAATGGATGATCGGGTGTACCGTTTTGAGAGGTATATGTCAGGATATGGAAGGAATGTAAAAATTAAAAATATAAAATGTGATGTAAGCGAAGTGTACCGGAAATGTGAAGAAGAAGCAAGACAGGGGAATCGGGTCATTATCAGTACATGTCCGGTGAGGATGGAGGACGCAAAAGGAGAGCCTGTCCAAATGGACGGAGGACATGCGATGGTGGTGACAGGGCTGGCCGATGACGGAAGAATCGAGGTGTCCTCCTGGGGAGAGCTCTATTATATTTCACCTGAGGAATCGGACTTTACCTCACCTGAGAAGAATCGTTCCAGGGAGGCATATATTAGAATTCAGTCTGTCAGATTTCAAGATGTGGGAGAGCTCTCATGAGGAGGGCGATAGCGCTTTTGCTTATAATGTCTATTCTGGTTGTCTGTGCGTTCGGACGGACGCTCTGGAGAAAGGGGCAGAGAGAAACGAAGGGAAAAGAAAAGAATATGAGGAAAGAGCTGGTTCAGGACGGATTATATGTGCCAACACCAAGGGAGATACGGGAGAATTCATTTATTTACCGTTATAATCATAAACTGTGCAGAGAAAAGAGATTGATTGAGGGGGACAGCCTTGGCAGCTATTACTTATGCTTGCAGGCAATCTATCGGGCTAATCTGGATGCCCTTCTGCTGGAGAAGCTGGATATCAGAAGCTTGGAGGAGGAGTTTCAGAAAAGTAAGCTAGGGTTTGTGTGCAGGAGGCAGGAGGATAAAGAGCTGTATGAAAAAGAATCTGCTATGGGGCTTAAGTTTATCTCTCTTGGGAATAATCTTTATATCGAGTATCTTGAGGAAGAACAGCTAAACCTTTTGGAGGAAAAACTGGGAACAGGTAAACCCTTTGTGACGGATGAGCTTCAGGCGATGGCAGAGGAAACCTATCAGGAGGTTATCTGGGTCAGGAATCCGGAAAGGTGGGAGGAAAAAAGCACCTTTCTTTATCCTGAGGGTCAAGGGAGAAAGCCCAAAATTCCCAGTCAGGCGTTAGTATTAAAGATATCGAATGTTATGGAATATGATGCGTCCGGCAATCTTATTTTAGACGAGCATATGAGAGAAAAATGTGAATACCTAGAGCAGTTGAAGGACGAGAAGGAAAAAGAGTATTCCGAGATATTGGGAATAGAGGTTTATATTCTTCTGGATTAGAAAGGGGTAGTTCATGGCGGAAAGTAAAGAAGAATTAAAGCTGCGAATGCTGCGAGAGGAGGATGAGGAGGACAGGGAGCTGAGTGAGTACGAATTAAGGCTGGAATATATGCTTGAGGATTGTACAGAATTTGACCGGTGCATCTGTGAATTGATTGATGAACAGAGGGGATTGTTAAATAGATTACGTCTGGGGAAAAGAGAATTGTTTTTGTAAATTCATATGTCTTGTCATATGTACCGTACAATGATATAATAGTGTCAGAATGGAAAAGGAGACAAAGTGTCATGAATATTACAGAAGAAATCCAGGAGTTAAAAAAAGAGAAAAATGCTGTCATCCTGGCACACTATTATGTGAAGCCTGAGATTCAGGAGATTGCGGATTACATAGGCGATTCTTATTATTTAAGTAAAGTGGCGGTAGATTTGAAGGAACAGACTATCGTGTTCTGCGGGGTATCCTTTATGGGGGAGAGCGCCAAGATTCTGAATCCGGATAAGACGGTGCTGATGCCGGATGTATCTGCGGATTGTGCGATGGCACATATGGCGGATGCCGAGACAATTAAGAAGATGCGGGAAAAATACGAGGATCTGGCAGTCGTATGCTATATTAATTCCACAGCCGAGTTAAAGAGACATTCTGACGTCTGCGTTACCTCGGCAAATGCAGTAAAGATTGTAAAAGCTCTGCCAAATCAGAACATTTTCTTTATACCAGACAGGAATCTTGCCCACTTTATTGCAGGACAGGTGCCGGAAAAACATTTTGTGTACAATGAAGGATACTGTCCGGTTCATGAAGAAATACAGGTTAATGAAATCTTGAAAGAAAGAGAGCTTCATCCCAATGCAATGATTCTGACCCATCCGGAATGTCCCGAGGCGGTGCGGGATATGTCAGATTATATCGGGAGTACATCCGGGATTATAGCATATGCCAAAAAGAGTGACTGTCAGGAATTTATCATTTGTACGGAAAATGGCGTCCGGTTCGAGCTTGAGAAGCAGAATCCAGAGAAGAAGTTTTATTTTACCAAGACAGAGCCTGTCTGTCATGATATGAAGAAGATTACGCTTATGAAGGTCAGGGATGTTTTGAAAAACGGCGGAAACGAGATTCAGGTTACAGAAGCGCTTCGTGAGGGGTCGGTGAAGCCTCTTGAGAAGATGTTAGAGCTTGCAAAGTAATATTTGCAAAGAGGAGAGCTGTAAATGATTGGCTTGGTTTGCAGTTCTTTGGCGGAGGAAGAAAAATGGATATACATACGGATGTTGTGATAGTAGGATGCGGAGTCGCCGGTCTATACAGTGCATTGAAGCTTCCAAGAGATATGCGGATTGTGATGCTCACGAAATCAGATGCCGAAAGCAGCGATTCTTTTCTCGCTCAAGGCGGAATCTGTGTACAGAGGGATGACGAGGACTATGACAGTTATTTTGAAGACACGATGAAGGCGGGGCATTACGAGAATCGAAAGGAATCAGTGGATATTATGATCCGAGGCTCTAGGGCAGTCATAAAGGATCTGGTTGAGTACGGGGTGAAATTTGAACAGGAGAACGGGGAATTTGTCTATACCAGGGAAGGCGCACATTCCAGGCCGCGAATTCTGTTCCATGAGGATATTACCGGAAAAGAGATTACCCAAACGCTGCTTGACCGAGTGAGAGAGCTTTCCAATGTGACGCTCTATGAATATACCTCCATGACGGATATCATAGAAGAAGACGGCATGTGTAAGGGTGTTTTGGCTGAGGAGGTAAGAGATATCTGGGAGGGGGCGGAGGTTTCCGAAAGTGGTATCCCAGAAAGCAAAATGGCATGGCGCGACAGAAAGACATATGAAATATTTGCAAAGCATACCATCCTGGCCACCGGAGGCATTGGCGGTAATTATCAACACTCTACGAACTATCCCCATTTGACGGGTGATGCGATTGAGATTGCCAAGGTTCACGGAATACGCCTTGAGAATCTGGATTATGTGCAGATACATCCTACGACCCTTTATTCCAAAAAGCCGGGACGAAGATTCCTGATATCCGAATCGGTTCGGGGAGAGGGTGCTGTGCTGTATAATGAGAAGAAGGAGAGATTTGTGGATGAGCTGCTTCCAAGGGATGTAGTTACAAAAGCGATTCGAGAGCAGATGAAAGCAGAAGGCACAGACCATGTCTGGCTTTCTTTGGAGGCAATTCCGACAGATAAGATTTTGAAGCATTTTCCCAACATCTACCAGCACTGTCTGGAGGAGGGATATGATGTGCTGAAGGAATGGATTCCGGTAGTGCCGGCACAGCATTATTTCATGGGAGGAATCTGGGTGGATTTGGACAGCAGGACGTCTATGGAGAATTTGTACGCAGTAGGTGAAACCAGTTGTAACGGTGTTCACGGTGCGAACAGGCTGGCGAGTAATTCGCTTTTGGAGAGCCTGGTGTTCGCAGGACGGGCGGCTAAGAAGATTATAGCCACGACATAACGAAAGGAGATTGATAAAAATGAATAAGATAACAATGACCCTCCAGGCAGATCAATTAATATTGGAGGCGCTTAGAGAGGATATTTCAAGTGAAGACGTGACGACCAATTCTGTTATGAAGGAAGCGGTGGAAGGAGAGGTAGACTTAATCTGCAAGCAGGATGGAGTGATAGCAGGACTGGAGGTATTTGAAAGAGTGTTCAAGCTTCTGGAGGAGGGGACGAGGGCAGAGTTCTACTGCAAAGACGGAGATGAGGTAAAGAACGGGCAGTTGATGGGTAAGGTGAAGGGGGATATCCGCGTACTCTTGTCCGGAGAACGGGTTGCTTTGAATTATCTTCAGCGTATGAGTGGAATTGCGACCTATACTCATTCGGTAGCTGAGCTTCTTAAGGGAAGCAAAACGAAGCTTCTGGATACCAGAAAGACGACGCCTAATATGCGAATCTTTGAGAAGTACGCGGTACGCGTGGGCGGAGGATATAATCACAGATATAACCTGTCAGATGGCGTATTATTGAAGGATAATCACATCGGCGCGGCGGGAAGCGTTACGAAAGCGGTACAGATGGCGAAGGAGTATGCGCCGTTTGTCAGGAAGATTGAGGTAGAGGTGGAGAATCTTGACATGGTTAAGGAAGCCGTAGAGGCAGGGGCTGATATTATTATGCTGGATAACATGTCTGCCGAGGAAATGCAAAGAGCGATTAGCATAATCGACGGGCGTGCCGAGACGGAATGTTCAGGAAATGTGACGAAGGAGAATATCAGCCGGCTGGTGTCTTTGGGAGTGGACTATATTTCCAGCGGTGCATTGACCCACTCTGCACCGATACTGGATATTTCTTTAAAGAATCTTCATGCTTTGTCTTAATCCGGATATCAGAAGAATATTCATATCTTGAAGGAGGAGTGGGAGCATGACAGGTTCGGACAGACGGGAGGATGTCATCCTTCAGATACAGAAAAGTACATGTCCTTTATCGGGTACGAAGCTGGCGGCTCTATACCATGTGAGCCGGCAGGTGATTGTACAGGATATCGCGCTTTTGCGCGCCGCAGGTTATGATATCATTTCCACGAACAGGGGATATATACTGAATACGGCAAAGCCGGCAAGCAGGGTTTTTAAAGTACAGCATACGGATGAACAGCTTGAGGATGAACTGTGCTCAATTATAGACCTGGGAGGAATGGTCAAGAATGTGATGATCAATCATCGGGTGTACGGGCATATTGAGGCAGAATTGAATATTGATTCCCGCAGGAAGGTTGCCGAATTCATGGAGGATATCCGCAGCGGTAAGTCCAGCCCTCTGAAGAACATTACATCCAATTATCATTACCACAAGATCTTTGCAGACAGGGAGGAGACTCTGGATTTGATTGAAGGTATGCTGAGGGAGAAGGAGTATCTGGTAGAGACAGAAAAGGTGAAAAATACAGGTATCATGTAAGCAGAAGGAAGGGAGGAAGTAAGATGGCAGAGCATAAGATTATTACAATTGGACGCCAGTTCGGAAGCGGAGGACATGAAATTGGAAATATGCTTTCAACAAGGCTTGATATTCCAATGTATGACAATAACCTTGTCAGAATGGCGGCTGAAAAGCTGGATATCAGGGAGGAAACGGCAAGGGCAGTGGATGAGACAACGCTGAACAGTTTCCTTACAGGATATGTGATTGCGCCTATGGAGTACAGAGATTCCATTCGGGCAGATGAATATACACAGCCGTTGAATGAGCAGGTATATGAATTGCAGTCAGAGATTATCCGCAAGCTGTCAAAGAGAGGCCCCTGCGTGATTGTAGGCAGATGTGCCGGATATATCCTGAAGGATGATCCGAAATGTCTGGATGTATTTATCTGTGCGGATTTGGAGGACAGAATCCGAAGGATTGCAGACAGGTATGACATGTCTGAGAAGAAGGCTGCGGATAAGATTAAGAGGATAGACCGTGAACGTAAGTATTATTATGAATCACATACAGGGCTTGAGTGGGGAAGCGCATTATCCCATCAGCTTCTTTTGAATGTGAGCAGGCTCGGAATGAAGGAGACTGCTGATGTGCTGGAAATGATGTATCGGGGAGAATAAAAGTAGATGATTGGAGAGATTCTTGCAGATACCAGTTTGGATTGCCTGAAGATGCTGCCATACCTTTTGGCAGCATTTATTCTGATTGAGGCGTTAGAGCATTATTCAGGGGAGTTTACGAAGAAGATGCTTCTGAGAGTAGGAAAAGCGGGACCAGTGGCAGGGGCGGTGTTTGGATGCATTCCCCAATGCGGGTTTTCTATTATGGCGGCGAACTTCTATGCCGGTAATATTATCTCAGTAGGAACCCTTTTGTCGGTCTTTATTGCTACTTCTGATGAGGCAGTCCTGATTATGTTGGGTAATCCGGATGCATTGGCAATGATAGCGCCGCTTCTGGCAGTGAAGCTGGTGATTGCGGTTGTTGCCGGATATGCGGCGGATATATTTTTATCTGAAAAAATATCATCACCAAAGAAAAGCGGAAATCTCTGCAAGGAGTGGGGCGGGCATAATAAAGAAAAGGGCATTATAAAGTCAGCATGTGAGCATACGGCTGAGATGTTTATTTATCTTTTTCTATTTACAGGCGTATTGAATCTGTGTGTGGAGATTTTCGGAATCGAGAGATTATCGGCATTCCTTCTGGGTGATACTATGTTTCAGCCGGTGTTTGCCGCTTTAGTGGGATTGATTCCCAACTGTGCGGCTTCGGTGATTCTGACCCAGTTGTATCTTGGAGGCGCCATATCTTTTGCCTCAGTGATTTCGGGATTGTGTACAGGCGCGGGAGTCGGCCTGGCGGTATTGTGTAAAGTGAACCAAGACAAATGGGAGAATGTAAGGGTAGTCGGAATTTTAGTTGTGATTGCGGTTGCTTCGGGTCTGTTTCTTGAGCTTCTTATGTGAAATGTGTACGAAAACGCCATGAAAGCACGATTCTGATTGCATTTCTGGAAGAATGTGTTATAATATTCACGACTCGGTGACGAGGCTTAGGAGAAATTAGGAGGAATAAAAATGGCTACAAAAAGTGCAATATCTGAAACTAAGAAAACCAAAACTGTAAAAAAGACTGCGGAGGAAGCCGTCAAGGAGACGCCGGTTACAGTCAGTCAGACAGAGAAAGCAGAACCAGCAGAGAAGCCAGTGAAAGCCGCAGCTAAGCCGGTTGAGGCTGCAGCAGAGAAGAAAGAAGAAACAAAAGCGCCTGAGAAGAAGACACCTGAGAAGAAGACATCCACAAGAGCGACAGCAAAGAAGGAGACAACAGCAAAGAAAGCGACAGCGAAGAAGGAAACGACAAAGAAGGAAGCAGCGCCGAAGAAGGAGACGACAGCGAAGCGGACGACGGCAAAGAAGGAGACTGTAAAGAAGGAGACAACCACAAAGAGGACGGCCTCCAGGAAAGCGCCTAAAATTAATGCTATCGTTGAACACTATGGAAAGCAGATTAGCGAGCAGGATATCATTGAGAATGTCAAGAGAGCATGGACGAATTCCGGCAGAGATGAAAAAGAGATTAAGTCGATAGAATTATATATTAAGCCTGAGGAAAATGCCGTATATTATGTTGTGAATGAGACGGAGACAGGGGCAGTTGCATTGTACGAATAAGGATGGAAAAGACTGTTGCATGGAGGTGCGGCAGTTTTTTTGGATATAAATGGTGCTGAGAAGCTGTGTTATTTAAGTCAAAGGAGACGAAGGGTATGGTTCAAGCTTGGACAATGGGAATAAAGCTGCCGGGGATATCTGACGGGCAGGCGGATATGGTTTTATCAAGAGTCATGCAGATGGCGGTGGTAATACAGATTGTAATGATTGTTGTGGGAGCTCTGGTCTGCTTTTTTGGATTGAAGCTGGTTAGAGTGCTGTCAGTGCTGGCAGGTATGGTAATCGGGAGTGGGATTGGTACAGGGGCGGCTTTTGGTCTTGGATTTTCCGGTACAATGATACCGATTACAATACTGCTCTGTACGATTGTTATGGCTGTGTTGTGCTGCGGGGTGCGCAAGCTTGGTATCTTTTTTGTGGTATTGCTGCATACGACAGGTATTGCTGCATCATTATTTCTGCCGGGGATTAAAGATCTGACCCAGTTATTCATTGTGCTTGGAATCAGCGGTGCGGCGGCGATTTTGCTGTCAGTGCTTGCCATGATAAAGCCTGAGATTATAGTGGTAGTCGTTACAGGAATTTCAGGAGGATTGTCGGTGGGAACCGCGGCGGCAGCCTTGCTTGGAATGGCCCAGAATATCTGGGCAGGATATGGAATCAGCGGTGCGGCGGCCTTAATTGGGATTTGGGTTCAGTTTATGATGCAGTCCCGTAAGATTGGAAAGAATGAAAGAGTATATGCAGAGCGTATGAAGGGGCAGGTTTCCAGAGAATCCGAGGTGGAGAAGGCAAGGAGGATTCTGGAGGAGGAAGATGAAGAACATCAAAATAGCGGTAAGGCTGTTAAAGGCAGTAATGCTAAGGACGACGAAGACGGCGAAGATGACGATATCAAGTTTATTAATTTATAATTTCTTCCATACATGTCCGGTCTGGTTGTATTTTAGAGCAGATGTGATATAATAATACGTATATTAGACTCAGAGAAATATGAATGAAGGAGGCCTTTGTGTATGAAAATTGATATGCATTGTCATGTGAAAGAGGGCTCTATCGACAGTAAAGTAGGTCTGGAGGAATATATCACGAAGCTGAAGGAACACGGATTTGAAGGAATGTTGATTACAGACCATGATACTTACAAAGGATACCGCCACTGGAAATATCATATGAAGGGGAAGGTTCACGAGGATTTTGTAGTATTAAAGGGGATTGAATACGATACCTGCGATGCAGGACATATTATCTGTATCATGCCGGAGGGAGTCAAGATGCGGCTGTTGGAGTTGAGAGGTCTGCCGGTAAGCGCGCTGATCGATTTTGTCCATCGCCACGGCGGGATTCTTGGCCCTGCGCACCCTTGTGGGGAGAAATACTTAAGTTTTACGAACACGAAGAAGTTCTACAAGTCTCCGGAGATTATCAAGAGGTTTGATTTTATCGAAGCGTTTAACGCGTGTGAGCCGGAGGAGTCCAACAGAGATGCAATGAAGCTTACGATGAAGTATAAGAAGCCGGGAATCGGCGGCAGCGACGCCCATAAGTTGGATTGCGTCTCACTGGCATATACAGAACTGCCGGAGAGGGTTACCTGTGAGACAGAGTTGATTTCTTTAATCCGCAGAAAGGCGCCCATTGGGGTGGGCGGCACCATCTATGGGAAGACGACGAAGGATAAGATTGGGAAGGTTAATAAGCTTTTGGTATACTCCTTTTGGTTTTACAATAAGGGCGGAGAGCTTTTAAAGCGTCACAAGAGGAAGGTGAAGGGGGAGATTGAGAATCCGGTTGACCCCATTGATCCGATAGAGATTCCTTATTTGAAGCTGCAAGGGAAAGTTTGAATAAGCACAATAATAACGGGCAAATCTGCAGCAATTACCATTATTGCAGATTTGCCCGTTATTGATTCAGTCATGTTTAAATTTAAGCCGGCAGCACCTTATACATTGAACTTCAGAAGCACAGCCCAATATGATAAACAATCACGCTCATTCCCCATGCGACCAATATCTGGAATACCAGGATTCCAAAGGTCTGTCTCCAGCTTTTCAATTCTCTGTGTATGGTTGCAATCGTCGCGGTACAGGGAATGTACAGCAGGCAGAATACCATCATGGCGTATGCGTTTGCCGCGCCGAAGCCAAGAGAGCCAAGAGTGGCGACCATGGCGTCCATACCCCCCTGTGTTGTGATGTTTTGGATACCGAACAATACGCTGCAGCTTGATACCACCACTTCTTTTGCGGCGATACCCGCAATCAATGCCACAATAATCTGCCAGTATCCCAGTCCGGCAGGCTTAAACAGAGGAACGATTGCTTTTCCCAGAAGCGAGCCAAAGCTCTGGGTAATATCAGTCACATACCCATGAGGCCCGAAGTTCAACAGAGCCCACATAATCACAGACGCCACGAAGATGACGGTTCCGGCCTTGGTCAGGTAATCCTTTATTTTCTCCCAAACATAGATAAAGATGGTTCGGGCATTGGGCGACTTATACTCTGGCAGCTCAATCAGGAGTGCATGCTCTGCTTTACTTCCGTCAACCTTGGATAGTATGTATGCCGTGGTGATGGCAACCACGATTCCAAGAAGATACATGGAGTAGCAGACAATCATGGCATAGTTTCCAAAAAACATGGACGAGAACAAGACGTAGATGGGAAGTCTTGCGCTGCAGGACATAAAGGGAGTAACCAGTATGGTCTTAAACCGGTCCTTTGGGTGTTCCAGTGCACGGGACGCCATGACTGCCGGAACCGAGCATCCGAAGCCCAGAAGCAGGGGGAGGAATGCACGTCCGGAAAGACCCAGGCGGCTCATGAGGTCATCCATCACGAAGGCGACTCTTGCCATATATCCGCTGTCCTCCAGCAAGGCAAGGGCCAGAAAGAGGATAAAGATATTAGGCAGGAAGGTAAGGATTCCGCCCACACCGGAGATAATCCCGTCCACGATTAACGACTGAAGCATTGGGCTTACGTGGAGTATATTCAGACCGCTTGAGGTAAGTCCGGAGATTTCCTCAAGAGCAATCTCGAAATATCCTTTCAGCCAGTCCCCGATTGTAAATGTCAGGAAGAATACCAGCGCCATGATTCCCAGGAATATGGGAAGCCCAAACCACCGATGGGTGAGGAGTCTGTCAATCTTATCGGTGGATTCCTCCTTTGCGGATTTATTTACCAGAATCTCATCGATGACCTCCTCGATAAAATCATACTTCTGATTGATAATGTCCTTCTCATAGCTTTTATCAACCACACCCTTTAAGTCAAGGGGATGGTTTTCCATTACCTGTTTATCCATCTCTAACAGTTTGATGGCATGCCATCTCTGGTTGCAGATATTGGGATATGTTTCTGCAAGCTGTCCGGTGATGATGTCAATCTTGTCTTCAATCTCATCCTCGTAAACCATCGCATATTCCTCGTGATGGTTGTGTATGTGTGACGAGGATTTACCTGTGTGGTGGTGGATAAACGGTCCCTGCTTGGCATACTGGCTGTGGTGGGCGACGGCATGCATCAGAATGGAAAGCCCCGTCTTTTTGCGGGCAGATACGGGGATTGCCGGAACGCCCAGCATCTCCGGAAGGCGGTGGAGGTCAATCTCCATGCCTCTCTCCTCCACGATGTCCATCATATTCAGCGCCAGCACCACAGGCTTCCCAAGCTCGATGAGCTGTAGTGTCAGATACAGGTTGCGCTCTAAGCAGGAGGTGTCGATGACATCCACGATGACGTCCACCTCGTCGCTCATGATACATTCGCGGGAGACAGTTTCTTCCATTGTATAGGAGGTCAGGCTGTAAATTCCCGGCAGGTCGATGAGCTTGAATTCCTGCCCTTCATAGACGGTCTTTCCTTCTTTTTTTTCTACTGTGACGCCTGGCCAGTTGGCGACCTTCAGGTTTGCACCGGTAAACGCGTTAAAAAGCGTGGTCTTTCCGCAATTTGGATTGCCGATAAAACCTACGTTGATGGTCTTTTTCATGGCAGCTTTACCTCCGTAACAGTAATGTGGTCTGCGATTCGCCTGCCGAGGGCAAAACGGGTGCCGCGGAATTTGGCTGTGAGCGAGCCTTTCTTATCATTGTTCAGTATGGTAATCAGAGAACCCTCGGTGAGCCCCAGCGCCTCCAGGCGGCGCTCTAACTGAATCTCCATATGGACAGACTCCACACGGTAAGTCAGATGGTTCTTTCCTTGTTTAAGTGTCATATGTATTTCCCCTTGTAAATGTTATTGATTCTTATTATCTATTACAACTCTATCATAACACCATTTGACGGAGAAGGCAATGTGAAGTATACTGTTATTTGTGAGAGATGAGAATAATGAGATTACCGGAGGAAGAAGATGCAGATCTACTATTTTGTTTTATACTTTTTTATATATGGGTTTGTGGGCTGGTGTACAGAGGTGGCGTATGCGACGGTCAAACAGAAAAAGTTTGTGAACCGTGGATTTTTAAACGGTCCAATCTGTCCGGTCTACGGGGTAGGCATTGGTATGGTAGTCATGCTGTTAGAACCCATGAATGGGACAATCGTATCTCTATATGTGGTGTCCACGGCGTTGGTGACGACGATTGAGGGAGTGACGGGGTATCTGATGGATAAGCTGTTTCATCATAAATGGTGGGATTACTCGAACCAGCCGTTGAATATCGGCGGATATGTATGTCTTTTGTTTTCCCTTGCGTGGGGAGTTGCGTGTGTGCTCATTGTGCGGGTGATCCATCCGTTTGTCTATCAGATGGTGGTTATGATTCCTGTTACAGTGGGAATTGTGTTTGCAGCCGTGTTTGGGGTTGGACTCTTGGCAGATATGTATGTAACCACGGCTGAGATTCTGAAGTTAAATAAAAAGCTGGAAACCATGGAGAAAATTTCAGCAGAGCTTCGAGAGCTTTCAGATATGATTGGGGTCAACATCCATGAGAGCGTCATGGAGACGATGGAATTCTCAGAAGAAACGAAAAAACAGTTAGACTCAGCCGTATCAGAATTGCGCGAGAAGCTGGATACTGTGGCGGAGGAGCATAAGGACCATTTGGAGGAGAGAATTGACCGAGTGGAGGAGAAGATTGAGGCGAAGCTGTATCCAGAGGAGGAGAAGGCGCTTCTGGCAGAGCTTCGGAATAAATATGCGGACCTTAAGGGAAAGTATGCTGACCTTGCAGGGCGCAGTACCCTTGTCACAAGGCGTTTGATTGACGCGTTTCCGAAGATGGAATCCCGACTTCACAAAGAGATGTTTAACGAGATGAGAAACCGCATCTGGCGGAGATAAAGCCAGGATTTTGAAACCGTTTTTGGATAATGAGAATCCTTGTCATGAAAGGATATCTGTGGTAGAATACCACGTATGGAAAATTCTATCGACGAAAAGAACAGGAGGGTGTCAGGATGGGAATGACAATGACGCAGAAAATCTTAGCTGCCCATGCCGGCTTGGATACAGTTGTGGCAGGGCAGTTGATTGAAGCGAAGCTTGATGTAGTTATGGCAAATGATATTACAGGGCCGATGGCGCTGCCGATTTTTAAAGAGATGGCAGAGCAGGTGTTTGATAAGGATAAGGTAGTTCTGGTGCCGGATCATTTTACACCGAATAAGGATATCAAATCAGCGGAGAATTCTAAGTCGATTCGTGAATTCGCAAGAGAGCAGGGGCTTACCTGGTATTTTGAGCAGGGTAAGTCCGGCGTAGAACATGCGATTCTGCCGGAGGCGGGCGTGGTTGTGGGCGGTGAGTGCATCATTGGTGCTGATTCCCATACCTGTACATACGGGGCCCTTGGTGCATTTTCTACCGGTGTCGGGACCACGGATATTGCCACGGGAATGGCGACAGGAGAGCTCTGGTTCAAGGTTCCAAGCGCCATTAAGTTTGTATTGAAAGGGAAGCCGGCGGCTTATGTCAGCGGCAAAGACATTATCATCCACATTATCGGCAAGATTGGAGTGGACGGGGCGCTGTATAAATCTATGGAATTTACGGGAGACGGTATCGCGAACCTTTCCATGGAGGATCGTTTTACTATGGCGAATATGGCCATTGAGGCGGGCGCCAAGAATGGAATCTTCCCTGTGGATGCAAAGGCCGAAGCATATATGAACGAGCACTCTAAGAAGGAATATAAGATTTACGAGGCGGATGCCGACGCAGAGTATGACCAGGTGGTTGAGATTGATTTGGCACAGGTTCGGCCAACGGTTGCGTTTCCACATCTTCCGGGAAATGCAAAGACCATCGACGAGATTGAGGCGATGGAGCCCATTAAGATTAACCAGGTTGTAATCGGGTCATGTACGAACGGACGTATGGAGGATATGCGTAAGGCTGCGGCAATCCTTAAAGGCCAGACTGTGCATGAGGATGTGCGGGTGATGGTGATTCCTGCGACCCAGAAGATTTATAAGCAATGTATTGCAGAAGGGCTTCTGGATATCTTCGTGGATGCGGGCTGCGCCGTAAATACGCCGAGCTGCGGGCCTTGCATGGGCGGACATATGGGAGTTATGGCGGCGGGAGAGAAGTGTGTATCCACGACGAACCGGAATTTTGTAGGCCGTATGGGACATGTGGATTCCCTGATTTATCTTGCGTCGCCTGAGGTTGCCGCGGCAAGCGCGATTGCCGGATATATTGCGAATCCAGAGAAAGTAGGTGGAAGATAATGAGAGCGACGGGACATGTATTTAAGTATGGAGACAATGTGGATACGGATGTGATTATTCCGGCCAGATATCTGAATTCTTTTGACGCCCAGGAGTTGGCGAGCCATGCCATGGCAGATATTGATCCGGAATTCGTGAATAAGGTAAAGCCTGGGGATCTGATTGTGGCCAACAAGAATTTTGGCTGCGGGTCGTCCAGAGAGCATGCGCCTCTGTGTCTTAAGACAGCGGGGGTAAGCTGCGTGATTGCAGAGACATTTGCCCGAATCTTTTACAGGAATTCAATCAATATCGGACTGCCGATTATTGAATGTCCGGAGGCGGCGAAGGGAATTGAAGCCGGAGACCAGGTTGAGGTTGATTTTGACAGCGGAAAGATCTATAACCGCACGAAGGGCACCGAGTTCCAGGGACAGCCGTTTCCGGAGTTTATGCAGAAGCTGATTGCGGCAGGCGGGCTTGTAAAGTATACCAACAGTAAGAGGTAAGTTCTGGGAATAATAGTCGGAGGGAGAAGAAGATGGACTTACGTTATAAGAGTACGAGAGATTCTGGGCTGAGAATATGCGCATCGGAGGCAATCCTTAAGGGCTTGTCTTTTGACGGCGGGCTGTTTGTTCCGGAGAAGCTGCCGGTTCTGGATGTTTCAATGGACGAGTTAAAGGATATGACGTATCAGGAGACGGCGTATGCGGTGATGAAGCAGTTTCTTACGGATTTTACGGAGGAGGAGCTGAAGGGCTGTATAGCCAGGGCATATGACGGGAAATTCGATACAGAGGAGATTGCGCCGCTTGCGAAGGTGGGGGACACCTATTTCCTGGAATTGTTCCATGGGGCTACGATTGCGTTTAAGGATATGGCGCTGTCGATTCTGCCCCACCTTATGACCACCGCTGCTAAGAAGAACCATGTAGAAAATGAGATTGTGATTCTGACGGCAACCTCTGGGGATACCGGAAAGGCCGCGCTGGCGGGATTTGCGGATGTGGAGGGAACCCGAATTATTGTATTTTATCCTAAGAACGGCGTCAGTAAAGTGCAAGAGCTTCAGATGACGACCCAGAAGGGCGGCAACGTGAAGGTGGTTGCAATCCACGGGAATTTTGACGACGCCCAGAGTGGGGTGAAGGCAATCTTTGAAGATAAAGAGCTTGCGAAGGAGTTGGAGGAAAAGGGTTATCAGTTTTCTTCTGCCAATTCTATCAACATCGGGCGTCTGGTTCCGCAGGTGGTCTATTATGTTTATGCTTATGCGAAGCTTCTGTCCAATGGGGAGATTCAGGATGGAGAAAAAATTAACGTGGCGGTTCCCACCGGCAATTTTGGAAATATCCTTGCCGCCTATTATGCGAAGCAGATGGGGGTTCCCATTGGGAAGCTGATTTGTGCCTCCAATGAGAATAAGGTGCTGTTTGATTTCTTTGGAACAGGCACGTATGACAGGAACCGTGAGTTTGTGCTTACGTCCTCCCCTTCCATGGATATTCTTGTTTCCAGTAATCTTGAACGGCTGATTTATCTGATTACAGGGGAGGACTCTGGAAAAACCAAGGAGTTGATGGACGGGCTTAAAGGGAACGGAAGCTATTCCATTACAGAGGAGATGGCGGAGAAGCTTAAGGATTTTGAGGCGGGCTTTGCCACAGAGGAGGACACAGCGGGATGCATCAGGCGTGTCTATGAGAAGACAGGGTATGTGTTGGATACCCATACGGCTGTTGCGGCGTATGTCTGTGAGCAGTATCAAAGTAAGAGCAAAGATTTGGCAAAATGTGTAGTGGCGTCCACGGCAAGTCCCTATAAATTTGCCAAGAGCGTTATGACGGCGATTGACGGTAAATATGAGAATGTAAAGGATTTTGAGCTGCTTAACGAATTAGAGTCTGTGTCAGGCGTTGACATGCCTCAGGCAATTAAAGATATTTTGGATGCGAAGATAGTGCATACCCTGGAATGTGATTCAGATAAGATGAAGGAGACGGTAAAAACATTATTGTGTGTGTGAGAGGGTATAAGAGATAGACAGGATATAGGATAAAAGGGGAAAGTACGATTATGAAGAAAATGTTTACCAAAAAATTGCTGAGTTATATGATTATAGCATTGCTGGTAACGATTGGCGCTATTTTTGTTCTGCAGACCTTTGTGGCAAAAAGTACCAATACAGAATCCGCAAAAGAAAGATTGGACATGGTCAAGGAAAGGCTGCAGAGCAATGATGAGGAGATTGAAAAACTAGTCAAAAGTCTTGGGGAAAATAATCTTGTGAAAACCCGCGCGTTTGCAGACCTTCTTGCCACAGACCCTTCCGTTCTCTCCGACAGCAGCAGGCTTAAGGAGATCTGTGACGAGTTCATGGTAAATGAGCTGCATGTCATTAACGAGGCGGGAATCATCACACATAGCTCTATTGACGAGTATGTCGGCTTTGATATGAACAGCGGAGAGCAGTCAGCGGCATTTATGGCGATTGTGGGGAATCCGTCTCTTGAAATTGTGCAGGAGCCCCAGGAGAATGTAAAGGAGGGCGTCGTAGTTCAGTATATCGGCGTGGCCAGAAAAGATGCCCCAGGTCTGGTGCAGGTGGGAATCCGGCCTGAGATTCTTGAGGACACTCTTGCGAATACGAAAATAGATGTGGTTCTCAGTGACATAGAATATGGAAAGAACGGTTATGTATATGCCATAGATGCAGACAGCGGTATGCTTTTGGCGCATCCAAACCAGGAATTGATTGGAAAAGACGCCGCCGAGGCGGGGCTTGAGGCCGCCGAAGGACAGGGAAAGGTGAAAGCTGACGGTACAAAGGGCTATTATCTGGCAGAAAAATATGGTGAAGAAATCATCGGCGCTTTTCTTCCGGCCAGAGAGTATTATCAAAACAGGTTGAACCAGACCGTGGTTGTGTCGATCAGTATGTTTGTAATTTTTATGGTGCTGGTGCTGGTAATCAACAGGACTGTGGATTACCAGATTGTCAGAGGAATCAACAATCTTGCCGAATCAATGAAAAGGATAGCAGGCGGTGATTTTGGGGTTACTGTCAGGGAGGACAGTAATCCGGAGTTTACCCGTCTATCCGAAGACATCAATAAAATGGTACATAGCATACGGTCAAGCATGAACGATAACGAACGGTTATTGGGGCAGCAGAAATCGGATATGGAAAATATTAAGGGAGTATGCGGCGAGTTAGGCAATGTATCCCAAAAGACCTTATCCAGCGCAGATGAGATATTCCATGGTACGGAGCAGCAGAAGCAGTCTGTTGACGACTTGAATCGGGTTATGGGGTCGCTGGTGACAGAGCTTTACAGCAGCGCGGATGCGTCTGTGGAGGTTGCCAAGGCGACGGAGGACGCGGTAAATACCATCCTGGATACGCAAAAACATATGGATGTATTGGAGGAGGCTATCAGCAACATTAGCGAAATGTCCAAAGAAATCGGAAAGATTGTTGTAAAAATTGATTCGATTGCCAGCCAGACGAATTTGCTTGCGCTCAATGCTTCTGTGGAGGCGGCAAGAGCCGGCGAGATGGGCAAGGGCTTTGCGGTTGTGGCGAACGAGGTAGGAAGTCTGGCGGCGAGAAGTTCTCAGGCGGCGAAGGAAACCAGTGAATTGATTGCCAGCTCTATTCAGGCAGTCGGCGACGGTCTGGCCATGGCTCAGGATACGGCCGGTATTTTTGAAAATGTTGTGAAGGAAATCAAGCATGCCAATGCAGAAGTTAATCGGATAGCTGGTATGGTCCGCAAAAATGCGGCGGACGTAGAACGCACGGCGACAGAGATGGATAAAATCAGGAATGTTATGGATGCCAATGCACAGATTTCTGAGAGCAGTAAGCGGATATCAGTAGATATGGCGGATATCACAGATCGTTTACTAAATATGGTAGGAGAATAAGAAATTAGTTGTAATAATTGTTGAAAAACGTGGGATAATAGAGTATAATAGTCCTTAGGAAACCTGGGGTGCTCGATACTCTTGTAATTTTGAACCTACAAAACTTTAAACGGGACTCCTACATCTCCGTAATATGCCAGGCCTCCAAGTTATGCAGTGGAAGGCAGAAAAGCGGATGCGGACACCCACCTAGCATCAGGCTAGGAGTCAAAATACAGGAACCGGCATTTTGGGGGGCTACAAATGACAAAAGGCAGTCTTTATGGCTGTCTTTTTTAATGTCATAAGATACAGGAGGATAAGCATTATGAGATTTGTGATTCAGAGAGTGTCAGAGAGTGAAGTGAAGGTAGACGGGAAGGTGCTCGGCAAGATTGGAAAGGGCTTCATGGTCTTAATCGGCGTGTGTGATACCGATACGAAGGAGATTGCGGATAAGATGGTGAAGAAGATGACAGGGCTTCGGATTTTTGAGGATGAGCAGGGCAAAACGAATCTATCCCTTGACGCGGTGGGCGGCGGGCTTTTGCTTATTTCACAGTTTACCCTGTATGCCAACTGTAAGAAGGGAAACCGCCCTAGCTTCATAGAGGCGGGAGAGCCTGGTATGGCAGAGGAAATGTATGAGTACATTATTGCAAAATGCAAAGAGCAGGTTTCGGTGGTAGAGCGCGGACAGTTTGGCGCGGATATGAAGGTCAGCCTGGTTAATGACGGACCGTTTACGATTATTCTTGACTCGGATAGGTTGTAGTATTCTTGTGTGACCATGGGGCGCGGCTTTTTTGTACTATGCTGTGTCCCAGAGACTTTAATTAATTTATTTATCTAATTAATTTTTTCTAAATTTTCCCATAATAAATGTTAAAAAATCATAAATATGTTGACATATCTGGCAAAAATGACTAATCTAAATGTTAGAAAACTAATAAATATTTGGGTTGAAGCATGAAAGGAGGGAAAACATGAAGAATATAGAGGATGCATCTGTATTTATTGTAATGCACCAGTTAATGCATTTAAGCAGGTACCAGGCATTCAAGCGTATGGAGGATATGGAGTTGAACCCAAGCCAGGCAGGGATTCTGTTTATCTTAAACAGCCAGGGGCATCTTTCTCAGAGAGAGCTTGCGCAGAAGATTGGGATTACGCCGCCTTCTATGACTGTGACGCTGAGGAAATTAGAAGAACGGGGGTTTATTAAGAAGGAGACGGATGAGAGGGATCAGAGGATTCTGCGCATCCGCCTGTCTAGCGCGGGTGAGGAGTGTATCGAGAGATTAAAATCCATCATGGAGGATATGGAGGAGATTTTGTATCGTGGATTTTCTGTGGAGGAGAGGCTTTTGTTTTGGCGGCTGCTTCTTGCAATGCGGGAAAACATGCTGGGCTCCAAGGATTTTAAGGGAATGGATTTTAAGGCCATCATTGAGAAAACAGCACCGCCCATGAGACATGACTTCTGACTCTGGGTATATTTGGGAAAGGAAAGGTGAGATATGCGAAAATTATTTAAATTTTTAAAACCATATGCCGGTTCGGTTTTGGCAATCTTCTGTGTGTTGATTGTGCAGGCGTACTGTGATTTGTCGCTGCCGACGTATACATCGGATATTGTCAATGTGGGGATACAGCAGAAAGGAATTGATGAGAAGGTTCCCTATGTAATCGGCGGGGAGGATTTTGAACATCTGCTGTTGTTTGTGCCTTCGGATGAGCAGGAGGCTGTGAGGGAGGCGTATGAGGTAAGTTCCTCCGAAGAAAGCGGCTTAAGTGAAATGGAGTTGTCCGGGGATGTGAGGGAAGATGAGGACAGAATGGAGGAGTTGTCAGAGCTTCTTGGCAAGCCTATGCTTCTTTGTGCCGGTTTTGATTCGGGAAGCGAAGCTACATTAGAGCTGGAGAAGCAGATGAAAGCCCAGATGGAGTCTATGATGCCGGATGCCGGCCAGATGACCATCTATGAGATATTTGGAATGATGGAGGCTTCTCAGAGGGATTCGGTGGTTGCCGGGATTGAGGAGAAGTTTTCCTCTATGCCGGAAACAATGGTAGAGCAGTCTGCCGCAGTCTATATCCAGAATGTTTACGAGAAGATAGGTATTGACACAGACCGGCTTGAAACACGTTATATCCTCCGGACAGGAGGAAAAATGCTGGCATTGGCGGCTTTGGGAATGATTGCCAGTATCATAGTCGGCCTGATGGCGTCCCGTGTGGGCGCGAAGGTAGGACGGGGACTTAGAAAGGAGGTATTCCGCAAGGTGGTGGGATTCTCCAACGGTGAGTTTGATAAATTCTCCACCGCGTCTTTGATTACCAGAAGTACCAACGATATCCAGCAGATTCAGCTTTTGACGGTCATGATTCTCCGTATGGTGCTGTATGCGCCGATTATGGCGGCGGGAGGAATCTTTAAGGTGTTCCGTACCAATGTAGACATGTCATGGATTATCGCGCTTGCGGTTGCGATGATCGTCATGGTAGTCGTCGTTCTGTTTACTGTGGTAATGCCTAAGTTTAAGGTGGTACAGAGCATGGTGGACCGCCTGAATCTGGTCAGCCGAGAGATTCTGACAGGGCTTCAGGTCATCCGTGCCTTTAGTACGGAGAAATACGAGGAGAAGCGTTTTGACGGTGCGAATAAGGATCTGACCAAGACCAATCTGTTTGTAAACCGCGCCATGACCTTCATGATGCCCTTTATGATGCTGATTATGAATGGAATTGCCGTACTGATCGTCTGGGTCGGGGGACACAGCATCAATGACGGGAGTATGCAGGTAGGCGATATGATGGCATTTATCCAGTATACCATGCAGATTATCATGTCGTTCCTTATGATTTGTATGATATCCGTCATGCTGCCAAGAGCAGCGGTTTCCGCAGACCGTGTGGATGAGATTCTGACCAGCAGCACACTGATACATGATCCGGAAAATCCGGTTCATTTCGGGGAAAATGGAAACGGGGAGGTAAGGTTTGACCATGTTTCCTTCCGTTATCCAGGCGCCGAGGAGGATGTACTCCATGATATTTCATTTACAGCAGAGCCAGGAAAGACGACGGCATTGATTGGAAGTACGGGAAGCGGCAAATCTACTCTGGTCAATCTGCTTCCGCGGTTTTATGATGTCACCGAGGGGAGGATTACCATTGACGGTGTGGATATACGGGACATTTCCCAGAACGAGCTTCGGGGCAGGCTTGGCTATGTGCCTCAGAAGGGCGTCCTGTTCTCAGGTGATATCGCCTCCAATATTCTGTACGGGAATCCGGACGGAAGCGAGGACGAGATGCGTGAGGCGGCACAAATCGCTCAGGCGTCAGATTTTATCGAGGAGAAACAGAAGAAATATGAAAGTCCAATCGCCCAGGGCGGCTCTAATGTGTCGGGCGGACAGAAGCAGAGGCTTTCCATTGCAAGGGCCATTGCAAAGCATCCGGACGTGTATATTTTCGACGACAGTTTTTCGGCCCTTGACTATAAGACGGACGTGAAGCTTCGGAATGCGCTGAAGGAAAAGACGGCAAAGAGTACGGTATTGATTGTTGCACAGCGGATTAGTACCATACTCCATGCAGAGCAGATTCTCGTGCTGGACGATGGGAAGATTGTTGGCAAGGGTACTCACAGAGAGCTTTTGAAAAACTGTGAGGAATATTACCAGATTGCGTCGTCACAGTTATCCGAGAAGGAGCTCCAAAATGACATGAAGGAGGTGGGCTGATATGGCGAGACAAGGAGGGCATAGAGGTCCGGGCATGGGCCATGGGGGACATGGTATGCCAGGCGAGAAGGCTAAGGATTTTAAGGGCACCATGAAAAAATTAATGGCGTATCTTGGAATGTATAAGGTTCCCTTTTTATTCGTAGGAATCTTTGCAGTTGGAAGTACGGTTTTCAATATTCTGGGACCGAAGATTCTTGGAAAGGCTACGACGGAGATTTTTAACGGCCTGGTGGGAAAGATTTCAGGCGGAGAAGGGATTGATTTTGATAAGATTGGAAGAATCTTGCTTCTTCTCATGGGCTTGTATGCGTTAAGCGCGCTGTTTTCATTTATCCAGGGATATATTATGACAGGGGTTTCCCAGAAATTGACATACCGGATGCGCAAGGAGATTTCAGAGAAGATTAACCGGCTGCCTATGAATTATTTTGACCGGCAGCCCCATGGGGAGATTCTGTCGCGGATTACCAATGATGTGGATACGTTAAGCCAGAGTTTGAACCAGAGCGCCACCCAGTTGATTACGTCGGTGACGACGATTATTGGTGTGCTTATCATGATGCTGAGTATCAGTCCGCTGATGACGCTGATTGCGATTTTGATTCTTCCGGTTTCCGTGGGGCTGATTTCTGTGATTGTGAAGCACTCTCAGAAATATTTCAAGAGCCAGCAGGAATATCTGGGACACGTAAACGGCCAGGTGGAGGAGGTCTACGGCGGACACAACATTGTGAAAGCATTTAACAAAGAGACGGATGTGATTGCCAAGTTCGACCAAGATAACGATATCCTGTATGAGTCTGCATGGAAATCTCAGTTCTTGTCAGGAATGATGATGCCTATCATGCAGTTTGTAGGAAATCTGGGCTATGTGGCGGTGGTAATCCTTGGCGGCTGGCTTGCGATTAAGGAGGTAATCGAGGTGGGCGATATCCAGTCTTTTATCCAGTATGTGCGGAATTTCACGCAGCCTATCCAGCAGGTAGCCCAGGTGGCGAATATGCTTCAGTCCACGGCGGCGGCTTCTGAGAGGGTGTTTGAATTTCTGGAGGAGGACGAGGAGGACCAGACTGTGCCGGACGCTGTTTCAATCAAGGGTCTTAAGGGGCGCGTCGAGTTTGACCATGTGCGTTTCGGGTACAATAAAGAGCATACCATTATTCATGATTTTAGCGCAAAGGTAGAGCCAGGGCAGAAGATTGCCATCGTGGGGCCAACCGGTGCGGGAAAGACGACTATGGTAAAACTGGTTATGCGCTTTTATGACGTGAACAGTGGCTCCATTAAGGTAGACGGCCATGATATCCGGAATTTCAACCGGAGTGAGCTTCGGGAGATGTTCGGCATGGTGCTTCAGGATACCTGGCTGTTCAAGGGCAGTATTGAGGACAATATCCGTTATGGGAAACTGGACGCGACCCATGACGAGGTGGTGGAGGCGGCTAAGGCGGCCTATGTACACCGGTTTGTGCAGACCCTTCCGGGAGGCTACGGTATGGAGTTGAATGAGGAGGCGAACAATGTTTCCCAGGGGCAGAAGCAGTTGTTGACGATTGCCCGTGCAATTCTGGCAGACCCGAAGATTCTGATTCTGGATGAAGCTACCAGCTCTGTGGATACCCGTACCGAGGTCAGGATTCAGAAGGCTATGGATAACCTTATGAGGGGAAGAACCAGCTTTATCATTGCCCACAGGCTGTCTACGATTCGGGATGCGGATTTGATTCTGGTGATGAAGGACGGGGATATTATCGAGCAGGGAAACCATGAGGAGTTGCTGGCCCAGAACGGCTTCTATGCAGAGCTTTATAACTCTCAGTTTGAGAGAAGTGCATAAAAATTCATAGTATGCTATGTAAAAAATTATAAGGTATGGCAGATTCCGGTATTTTGGAAATGCCATGCCTTATAATTTTAAAATGGTTCAGTTATTTCATTGAGCCTCCGCTTAATACGGATTTCACATGCTCAATCTCCTGCTGTGAAGCCTTAGCTGCCGGAACATAATAGCTTTTTTCTCGTGCAACCTGGTAAAGCTTCTCCTGGGACATTTCACATTCATTTCTCATCTGCTTTAAGCACTGCTTCAGTTCTTTGTTCTCTGTCTGCGGGATCATCTCGCCAAAACGAGTCAGTTCTCCGTTGACACCTGTGAGGGCGTCGCTTACCATTGTCTTTTCATCTAACATGTCTGGTTTCCTCCTATAAGAATTTCATTAGATCCTGCTTGTTCTTCATAGCAGAATTTGCGGCATCCTGGAAAAGCTTCTTTACTTCAGGATCCTGTGCCTGAGATGCATAATCCTGCATCTTACAGTGGCAGGTGGTGTAACCTCCGATTAAGTGACGCAGGTTTTGTAAGTCGAGTACTGATAAATCGGCCATATCTGTTTCCTCCTTTTTAGCTGCGGACATTGGTTTTGACTTTTGCCGCTTGGTTTCTTCGGGATTATTGTGTCCTTGGCTTTGGAGAAATATACTGCAAATTTTTGGCGGTTTTTGATTTTTCAATGAAAGTAAAAAACAGTTCCTGCATGGATGAATACGTATTCAGCATACATTCCGGGTGCCATTGGACACCGACAACGAATGAGAGCTGGTCTGACTCGATTGCTTCTATGATACCGTCGGATGCCACGGCGGATATTTTTAAGGAAGTTCCCAATATTCGGATACACTGGTGATGGAAACTATTTACAACCTCATTTTCTCCTAAAATATTAGATAGTATGCTATCTTTTATGACGGTTATCTTATGGCAGGGGTCAGAACGGTCTTCGGATAGCTGCATGTGGTTCATGGAGACGGGCCAGCGCAGGGAAATATCCTGGTAAATGGTTCCGCCAAGGGCAATGTTGAGAATCTGCATACCGCGGCAGATGGCAAGGATTGGGAGCTTCAGCGTGAGCAGATATTTCATCAGTGAAATATGAAACTGGTCTGTCCGAAAATCCGTGCCTCCCCGTTCTGTCATTAATTCTTCTCCGAACAGAAGGGGCGTGATATCGCCGCCGCCGCAGAACAGGAAGCCGTCGCACTGTCTGCCGTAGCAGAGGTATGCTTCTTCATTCTGGGTACAGGGAAGAAGGATAGGGGTTCCTCCGGATTTCTCGACTGCCTGTATGTAGGTCTGTGGTACAAACTGACGCTGGTTTATGTATCCGCAGGATACGATTCCGATTACTGGTTTCATGAAAGCCTCCTTAAAAAAGGTATACATTTTCCCTGAAAAAATATATACTTACTTTAGAAGTTATGAAACGGAGGCAAAAGTTATGAAACTGATTGATTTGCATTGTGATACATTATGGAAGCTGATGGATATGGACAAAGACGGAGATTTGATGGAGAACCATTGTAATGTCAGCATCCCGTTTATGAAGGCGGCAGGAACGAAGGCTCAGTTTTTTGCCTGTTTTACTAATCTTAAGGATTTTGAGAATGCAGGAGGATATGAGGGGTGCTATGGGCGTGTGCAGGAGATGATTGCATACCTTAACCGTCAGACAAAGAGATACCCTGAACAGATTGGGCTTGCAGGGTCTTTTGAACAAATGCAGGAGAACGTAAGGGCAGGGAGGATATCTGCATTTCTGACTGTGGAGGAGGGCGGTATCCTGTGCGGTGAGATGGAACGTCTGGAGGAGTTATATGAGAAGGGAATCCGGCTTATGACTCTTTTGTGGAATTATGAGAATTGTCTTGGACATCCCAACAGCAGGGATGGAGTTTTGATGAGTATGGGGCTTACACCTTTTGGGATTGAGGTGGTCAGGAGAATGGATGAGCTTGGCATGATTGTGGATGTGTCCCACGCTTCGGACGGGACGTTTTGGGATATTCTTAAGTATTCAGGGAAACCGGTGGTGGCATCCCATTCCAATTGCCGTGTCCTCTGTAATCATCCAAGGAATCTGACGGATGAGATGATGAAAAGCCTTGCGGAAACCGGCGGCGTTGCGGGGGTGAATTTCTATGGGGCGTTCCTGGGGACAGGGAGGGCAAAGGATGCCGGCACAGCGCAGGCGGATTCAAGGGTTGATGCGATGGCAGCCCATTTGTTGCATATGATACGGGTTGGAGGCAGCGAATTTCCGGCTATTGGGACGGATTTTGACGGGTTTGGCGGGGACGGGATTTTGGAGATTCCGGATGTTTCCCGAATGGAGAGGCTGTGGGAGGCGCTTAGGAGGGCTAAAGTGCCGGAGGGGCAGTTGGAGAAGATTTGGGGAGGTAATGCGGAACGCATGATGCGGGAGGTTTTGGGGTAAATAACAGCAAAAAAATACAAGATATGAAATTCTTCTTTTAAAGAATGACATATCTTGTATTTTTATCTTTATGAAACAGTATTACTTCTGAACCTTTTCAACCTCCTGCATCTTCATAGCGCGAACCTTGAGAGGCAGCCCAAACAGATTGATGAAGCCGTCCGCGTCATGATGGTCATACAATTCGCCTGTGGTGAAGCTTGCCAGGGACTCGCTGTACAGTGAGTATGGGGAGGTGGTTCCGGCTTTGATGATATTTCCTTTATACAGCTTAAACTTCACCTCTCCGGTCACGTATTCCTGCGTGGACTCGACGAATGCCTGGACAGCCTCCCGAAGGGGAGTGAACCATTTTCCTTCGTATACGATCTGGGACAGCTTGTTGCCCATTTCTTCTTTCATCTCATAGGTGGCGCGGTCTAATACCAGTTCTTCTAACTGCTGATGTGCTTCGTAGAGGATGGTTCCGCCGGGAGTCTCATATACGCCGCGGGATTTCATACCTACCACACGGTTTTCTACGATATCGCAGATACCGATTCCATGCTTTCCGCCTAGCTCGTTTAATTTGCGGATAATATCAGATACCTTCATATCTTCGCCGTTAATGCTCTTTGGAACGCCCTTCTCAAAGGCCATAGTAACATATTCGCCCTCATTCGGAGCTTTCTCAGGCGTCACGCCTAAGACCAGCAGATTGTCATAGTTCGGCTCAAGGGACGGGTCCTCCAACTCCAAGCCCTCGTGGCTGATGTGCCACAGATTGCGGTCACGGCTATAACTATGGCTTGCGTCAAATGGAAGGTTGATTCCGTGCTGCTTACAGTATTCAATCTCGTCCTCGCGGGAGTTCATAGTCCATACATCTGTCATACGCCATGGTGCGATAATCTTAAGATCAGGCGCCAAAGCCTTGATGCCAAGCTCGAAACGAATCTGGTCGTTGCCTTTGCCGGTGGCGCCGTGGCAGATTGCAGAGGCTCCTTCTTTCCTTGCGATTTCAACCAGCTTCTTGGCAATGGCAGGACGCGCCATGGAGGTTCCGAGCAGATATTTATTCTCATAGACGGCATGTGCCTGTACACATGGAACGATATAATTGTCGCAGAAATCGTCTACGATATCTTCAATATATAACTTGGATGCACCGGACAGCTTCGCCCTCTCCTCAAGACCGTCCAGTTCTTCGCCCTGGCCGCAGTCTACGCAGCAGCAGATTACCTCGTAGTCAAAATTCTCCTTGAGCCACGGGATGATAGCCGTAGTGTCAAGTCCGCCTGAATATGCTAATACAACTTTTTCTTTCATAAGAATATCCTCCTCATTCTGTCTTGTGTATGTAAAAATAGGTTGTTCTTAACTGCAAGGAATACTATACCGCATTTTTTATAATTATGCAAGAATAAATTAAAAAAAGATAAAATATACACTTTATGCACAAAATATACATGGTATATACGAAATATATAGGGAGGTTGAATAAATTTCCCAAAAAATGAATTGACATGTATAGATAATCTATATATAATATAGATAGTCGATATATAGATGAGCGATATATTAGCGGAAAGGAGAGATGCAAAGATGGCAGTTGATAAAAGCCTGATTTCAGGCAGTACCTCTATGCTGATTCTTCGGCTGTTGGAGGAAAAAGACATGTACGGATATGAGATGATAGAAGGGCTTCGCAGGAAATCCAGGAATGTATTTGAACTGAAGGCGGGGACATTATATCCGCTTTTGCATGGGATGGAGACGAAGGGGCTTCTTAGGTCATACACTTTGACGGATAAAGCCAGCCAAAGTGAAAAGGCAGGGAAGACGCGCAAGTATTACAGCATCACGAAGGAGGGACGCAGGGCTTTGTCGGAAAAAAAAGAAGAATGGATTGCCTATACTCAGGTAGTCGCAGACGTATTGAGTGTGGGAGGTGCCTTATGAGCCGTATGAAAAAAGAAGAATATCTGAGGATACTGGCAGAACAGATTCGCTGTAAGCAGGCGAGAACTCAGGTAACCCAGGAAATCAGAAGCCATATCGAGGAGCAGGAAGAATTTTATATCAGTGAAGGGCTTGCCAGGGAGGAGGCAGAAGCAGAGGCAGTAAAAGAGATGGGCGATCCGGTAGAAGCGGGGGCCGCGCTGGACTTGGTACACAGGCCGCGGATGACGTGGGGCTGGATTGCATTGGTTGGAGGTCTGTATGGGGCAGGCTATATACTTCTGAAGCTTCTGCAAAGCAATTTTTCAGAAGAAAATTTTATCACGGGAGATTACTTAAAATGGCTACTAGTTGGGCTTGTTGTCATGGTTTTAGTGTGTTATGTGGATTACAGCCGTATTGGGCGATGGGCGAGGGAGATTACAGTCGCCGCGTTTATCGTGATGTTCGCAGGGATATACGTCTTCGGCGAACAGATAAACGGATTACAACAGTGGATGAGACTGCCCCTGCTTTCGGTTTCCCTGAATGTCCGGTTGTTATGCTTCCTTTTTGTTCCCCTATACGCGGCAGTCGTGTATCATTATCGTGGACAGGGGTATTTGGCGATAGGGAAATGCTTTCTCTGGATGCTGCCGGCCTTATGTATTGCCATGAGAATCCACAGTGTTGTGACTGGGCTTTTGCTGTTTTTTATTTTTCTTCTGATTCTGTCATTTGCAGTTTTTCAGGGATGGTTTAAGGTTTCAAGAGGAAAAACGCTGTTATGCTTCGGGGGAGGGACGATTCTTTTGGCCGGCGCCGGATATCTGAAGCTTTTCCTGTTTGGGCCGGAGTATCAGCTTATGCGCGTAACGAATTTTCTGAGCCTGGGAAATGGAGAGGAAATGTATCAGATTGGGCAGCTTCGAGGGCTTCTTAATGGCAGCCGGTGGATTGGAAGCGGAGAAGGAGAAAAGGCTGTCAAAGCGGTGAATGGGCTTATGCCAGGGATGGACTATGGACTGATGTATATTATCGTCTGCTATGGAATCCTGGCGGCAGTTCTTATAATTGTTATCTTGGCTGCTTTGTTTATCGGTTTTATGGGAATATCTCTAGGTCAGAGAAACCGTCTCGGAAGTATCATCGGCTTTGGATGTACGGCTGCATTTTTGGTACAGCTTTTGTTCTATGTGATGATGAATACTGGGCTTCTGCCTATCGGCTCTGTGTATTGCCCCTTTCTCACTTACGGGGGAACCGGAGTCCTTGTGACGAATACGCTGATCGGGCTTCTGCTGAGTATCTACCGTTATCAGGATGTGCCGCTTGATGCAGGGACAGAGAGTATCTGTGTGTATTAAGTAGAAGGGTTTGAAAAAATGCTTGCATAATATACGAATTTATTGTATACTTATGCAAGTATTTTTTTTGTCCTCAATAGATTTGTGTAATAATCTCTGGACAAGTATGTAGATTTGGTTTATATTGATTGGGATTGATAAAATAGGGTTACAGAACGCGGAAAGGATGTTGTATAGATGATAAAGGCAGGTATTATCGGCGCTACGGGCTATGCAGGAGGCGAGCTGGTACGACTCCTGGCAGGGCATAAGGAGGCGGAGGTAATCTGGTATGGCTCAAGAAGCTACATTGACAAAAAGTATGCAGAGGTATATCAGAATATGTTCCGGATTGTGGAGGATAAATGTTTAGATGACAATATGGAGGAGTTAGCAGAGCAGGCGGATGTGATTTTCACAGCTACTCCTCAGGGCTTCTGCGCCTCCATGATGAAGGAGGAGATTCTTGCAAAGACCAGGGTGATTGACTTAAGCGCAGACTACCGTATCAAGGATGTAGAAGTGTATGAGAAATGGTACGGGATTGAGCATAAAAGCCCGCAGTTTATCGAGGAAGCAGTCTATGGGCTTTGTGAGGTGAACCGTGAGGATATCAAAAAGGCGAGGTTGGTTGCGAATCCGGGATGTTATACTACTTGTTCCATTTTGACAGCATATCCGCTGGCAAGGAAAGGAATCATTGATATGAGTACGCTGATTATTGACGCTAAGTCCGGTACCTCCGGTGCGGGCAGGGGCGCCAAGGTGCCGAATCTGTACTGCGAGGTCAACGAGAATATCAAGGCGTATGGCGTGGCTTCCCACAGACATACTCCGGAGATCGAGGAACAGTTAGGGTATGCCGCAAAGGAAAAGGTGGTGCTTAGCTTCACGCCGCATCTGGTGCCCATGAATCGGGGAATTCTGGTGACAGAGTACGCGTCTCTGAAAAAAGAAGTTACGTATGAAGATGTGAAGTCTGTCTATGATAAATATTATGGAAACGAACGTTTTATCCGTTTTCTTGACGAGGAGGTCTGTCCGGAGACGAAATGGGTGGAGGGCAGCAACTATGTGGATATCAATGTAAAGATTGATACAAGAACGAACCGGATCATTATGATGGGCGCCATCGACAATCTTGTGAAGGGCGCGGCGGGGCAGGCGGTACAGAATATGAACCTGATGTTTGGGCTGCCGGAGAGCGAAGGCTTGGAGTTGGTTCCTATGTTCCCGTAGCAGGTGAAAGATATTTGGAAAGAGGTTTAAAAATATGATCCGAAGGATGACGATGGAAGATTATGACGGGGTATATGCCCTCTGGACCAAGATACGGGGGTTTGGCCTAAGGAGTGTGGATGATTCCAGGGAGGGAATTAAACGTTTCTTAACAAGGAATCCCTCCACCAGTGTGGTAGCCGTGGAGGACGGGAAGGTAGTAGGGAGTATCCTGTGCGGCCATGACGGGCGGCGGGGCTGCCTGTATCATGTGTGTGTGGATGAGGACTACCGCAGGCGCGGGATAGGCAAGGCAATGGTAGTATATGCTATGGAGGAACTGAAGAAAGAGCAGATTAGCAAGGTCTGTCTTATTGCATTTACCCGAAACGACATTGGCAATGCATTCTGGAATACCATAGGGTGGACGAAAAGGCTGGATTTGAATTATTATGATTTTGTGTTAAATGAGAAGAATATTACGGCGTTTAACGGACAGTAAGGCAGATTACAAAGCGAAGGAGGATATGAAGATGGAGAAGATTAAGGGCGGCGTGACCGCGGCGAAGGGATATGAGGCTGCGGCCACGGCAGCAGGAATCAAGTACAAAGACAGAACGGATATGGCGATGATTTACAGCCAGGCGCCATGTATTGCGGCGGGGACATTTACCACGAATGTGGTGAAGGCGGCGCCGGTGTGTTGGGACCAGCAGGTGGTTAAAAGCGGCAATGATGTCCAGGCAGTAATCGTAAACTCCGGAATTGCCAATGCCTGCACAGGTGAGGAGGGCTTTGGATATTGTCGGGAAACAGCGAAGGCGGCAGCGGATGCTCTGAATATCTCTGAAAACGGCGTTTTGATCGGCTCTACCGGCGTCATTGGCAAGCAGCTTCCCATGGACAAGGTTAAAGCGGGAATTATGGCGCTGGCGGGAAAGAAGAATGCTTCTCTGGAAAATGGAACTGCTGCGGCGAAAGCCATCATGACCACGGATACCTGTGAGAAGGAGATTGCCGTGACGATTCAGGTGGGCGGACAGACTGTGACTATGGGCGGTATGGCGAAGGGCTCTGGAATGATTCATCCCAATATGTGTACCATGCTTGCTTTTATAACCACGGACGCTGTGATTGGAAAAGAGACTTTGCAAAAAGCGCTTTCTGAGGATGTGGGGGATACTTACAACATGATTTCCGTGGACGGAGATACCTCTACCAATGATACGGTGGTTCTGCTGGCCAACGGTATGGCCGAGAATCCGGAGATTTTGGAGGGAACCGAGGAGTTCAGGAAGTTTTGCGAGGCCCTGCATGTGATTAACGAGTATCTTGCCAAGAAGATTGCCGGCGACGGCGAGGGGGCGACGGCATTATTTGAGGTTAAGGCAGTAGGCTGCGAGAGTGTGGCACAGGCAAAGACATTGGCTAAGTCTATCGTCTGTTCTAACCTTACCAAGACGGCAATCGCGGGGCATGACGCCAACTGGGGGAGAATCCTGTGTGCAATGGGGTATTCCGGCGCTCAGTTTGACCCTGAAAAGGTGGATTTGTTCTTTGAGAGCAGGGCGGGCAGAATCCAGATTATTGAAAACGGAACTGCGGTTGATTATAGCGAGGAGATTGCCACTAAGATTCTGTCAGAGGCCGAGGTGACGGCAATCGCGGACGTGAAGATGGGCGACAAAGAGGCAACGGCATGGGGCTGCGATCTGACCCATGGATATATCGAGATTAACGCGGATTATAGAAGCTAAGGAGTTTGGTATCATGAATCAATCAATGCAGAAATATCTGGATAAGGCAGAGGTTTTGATTGAAGCCCTCCCTTATATTCAACGGTTTAACCGGAAGATTATTGTTGTTAAATACGGCGGAAGCGCGATGGTGGACGAGCAGTTAAAAGAGCAGGTGATTCAGGATGTGACTCTTTTAAAGCTGGTAGGCTTTAAGCCAATTATTGTCCATGGCGGCGGCAAGGAGATCAGCAAATGGGTCGGTAAGGTTGGTATGGAACCGGAATTTGTCAATGGGCTTCGGGTGACGGACGAAGCTACAATGGAGCTTGCGGAGATGGTGCTTGGTAAGGTGAACAAAGGGCTGGTACAGCTTGTGGAGAGCCTGGGAGTCCGAGCTATCGGAATCAGCGGAAAGGACGGCGCGCTGCTTAAGGTGGAGAAAAAGTATGCGGATGGGGAGGATATCGGCTTTGTGGGTGAAGTAAAGCAGGTGAACGCGGATATTCTTTTTGACCTTCTGGAAAAAGATTTTCTTCCGATTGTGTGTCCGGTAGGAATGGATGAGAACTTTTGTACATATAATATCAATGCAGATGATGCGGCCTGCGCCATTGCAAGGGCAGTCCATGCGGAGAAGCTGGCGTTTCTGACGGATATTGAGGGAGTCTACAAGGATCCAAAGGAGCCGTCTACACTGATATCCGAACTGCGTGTATCCGAGGGAAAGGCTTTGATGGAGGAAGGATATATTGGAGGCGGTATGCTGCCGAAACTCCAGAATTGTATAGATGCAATCGAGAACGGCGTTTCGAGGGTGCATATTTTGGACGGACGGATTCCCCACTGTCTCCTCCTTGAAATATTTACCAATAAGGGAATTGGAACAGCAATGTTAAATGACACTGAAGAAAAATTTTACCACGGGGAATAATCCGAAAGAGAAACTTTATATGGAGAAAAGAAATGAATCAGTATATAGAAGAAACAAAAAAAGGACTTGTACATACTTATAACCGTTTCCCCGTAGTGCTTGAAAGAGGAGAGGGCGTCTATCTCTATGATACTGACGGGAAGAAATATCTTGATTTTGCGGCAGGGATCGCAGTGTGCGGTCTGGGTTACGGAAATCAGGAATTAAATCAGGCGTTAAAGAATCAGATTGATTGTCTGACCCATACATCCAATCTGTTTTATAACACCACATGCGGCAAGGCGGCGACGGCATTGCGGCGGATCACAGGAATGGATCGGGTATTTTTTACCAACAGCGGAACTGAGGCTATCGAGGGTGCGCTGAAGGCGGCGAGAAAATACGCCTGGAAGAAAGGAACCGGAAGATACGAATTCATTGCCATGGAACATTCTTTCCATGGACGAAGCATGGGGGCTGTATCTGTGACCGGAAGTAAAGCTTACAGGACTCCGTTTGAGCCTTTGATTTCCGGAGTGAAATTTGCGGAATTTAATGATCTGGACAGTGTGAAGGCACAGGTTACGGACAAGACCTGTGGGATTATTCTGGAGGCCCTTCAGGGGGAGGGCGGTATCAACCAGGCGTCTCAGGAGTTCATGGAGGGAATACGTAAGCTCTGTGACCAGGAAGGAATCCTGATGATCTGTGACGAGATTCAGTGCGGCATGGGACGCACGGGAGAGATGTTTGCCTGGCAGTCCTATGGCACAAAGCCGGATATTATGGCTATGGCAAAGGGAATCGGAAGCGGTCTGCCGGTGGGGGCATTTGCCATGACTGATGAAGTTGCTGAGTATTCCTTAGAGCCCGGCGACCATGGAACCACTTACGGAGGCAATCCGCTTGCGTGTGCGGCGGTGGCAAAGACGGTGGAGATTTTTGAAAAAGAGGATTTGGTATCCCATGTAAGGGAGATGGGGGTGTATCTGGCGGAAAAGCTTAAGGAATTGGCAGCAGACTCTGACCAGGTGCTTGAGTGCAGAGGAATCGGACTGATACAGGGAATCAAGGTGAGAAGGCCGGCAGGAGAGATTATTAACCAGGCTCTTGAGAAAGGACTTCTGATTATCAGTGCGAGAGATAACGTCATACGTCTCGTACCGCCTCTTGTTATAGAAAAAGAACAGATTGATGAAATGATTGAAATATTAAAAGGTGTGCTCTAAGTTATTTCATAATGAGTTTTTTGAGCGAGTTATAAAAGGCCAATCATTGGACATACTATCCGAAAGAAGCGTTCCGAAGGAAGAAGGAGGTAGATTCAATGATTGGTTTTTTTATTGCAATCCTGTCGGGAGCTCTTATGAGCGTACAGGGGGTATTCAATACACAGGTGACGAAGACAACGGGAATGTGGGTCAGTAACGGATGGGTGCAGCTTACGGCGTTTGCGGTGTGCGCCATAGCGTGGCTCATTGCAGGCCGTGACAATATTATGGCCATCACGAAGGTAGAGCCCAAATATGTACTCCTTGGGGGAGTCATAGGCGCGGGGATTACGCTGACCGTCATAAAGAGCATGGAGCAGCTTGGCCCTGCCAAGGCGGCGCTTTTGATTGTAATCGCCCAGTTGATTGTTGCCTATGTGATTGAGCTTTTGGGATTGTTCGGCGTGGAGAAGGAGCCGCTTGAGTGGAGAAAGATAATCGGGATGGGAATTGCTCTGATTGGAGTTGCAATTTTTCAGTGGAAATAGTACAATGATTAGGAAATGATGCGGCAGTTGCCGCGCAGATGCATATACGGGGTATTTGCAGTTTCGACAGACTGTAAAGGAGTTTATATGCATAGAGGGATGTTTAATAAGATGGTTATGACTGCCATAGTATTTGCTGTGGTGCTGTTGTTCTTGCTGACAGGATGCGCAGGAGGAACAGAAGGAGAAGAACTTGTCTGTCTGACAGATGAGGACGCAGAGAAAGTACCCCAGGAGGAATTCCCCGAAGGTCAGGAGATTCTTAAGGCTCAAGAGGCAGAGGACACGAAAGCCGCCAATGGCGCAGATGATACGGAGGATAAGTCGGATACAGGCGTTGTCTATGTCCATGTATGCGGCGAGGTCGCCAATCCAGGAGTATATCCACTCTCGGCAGGCAGCCGTCTGTATGAAGCAATCCAGGCGGCAGGCGGTATTCTTGAGAACGGCGCAGGCGACCAGATTAACCAAGCGGCGCAGGCCGAGGACGGACAGCAGATTTATGTACCATCCAGAGAAGAAGCGGCTTTAGGGGTATATGGAGGCGTTTATGAAGTACGGCAGGGTGAGTCAGACAGCGGGAATGTAATGAAGCGAGGTCAGGCCGCCGATGATGGAAGGATAAACCTGAACACGGCATCCAAAGAACAACTGATGACATTAAGCGGTATCGGAGAAGCAAAAGCGGCATCTATTATCGCTTACAGAGAAGAACATGGAGGCTTCCAGAGGATTGAGGAACTGATGGAGGTCGAAGGGATTAAGGAAGGCGTATTTAACAAGGTTAAGGATCAGATCGGGGTCAATTAGGAGAGAGTAGATGAGCAGACGGGTATTGGTGGTAGATGATGAAAAATTAATCGTGAAAGGAATCCGTTTCAGTCTTGAGCAGGACGGGATGGAGGTTGACTGTGCCTACGACGGAGAGGAGGCGCTTAAACTGGCGAAGGAGAATGCTTACGATATGATCCTTCTGGATATCATGCTTCCGAAGCACGATGGATTCGAGGTATGTCAGCAGATTCGGGAGTTTTCCGACGTTCCGGTTGTGATGCTGACTGCAAGGAACGATGATATGGATAAGATACTCGGACTGGAATACGGGGCGGACGACTATATCACAAAGCCATTCAATATCCTGGAGGTCAAGGCGAGGATTAAGGCGATTATGCGCCGGACAGGCAAGCGGGGGCCAAGCCAGGTGAACGACAAGCTGATTGTTAAGGGCAGTATGAAGATTGACTGTGAGAGCAGGCGTGTTGTCATCGGAGAACGTGAGGTCAACCTGACTGCCAAGGAATTCGACCTGCTTGAGCTGCTTGCCATGAATCCGAACAAAGTTTACAGCCGTGAGAATCTGCTGAATATTGTGTGGGGATATGAGTATCCCGGCGATGCGAGGACGGTAGATGTACATATACGAAGGCTGAGAGAAAAGATAGAGACGAATCCGAGCGATCCTAAATACGTCTATACAAAATGGGGAGTTGGTTATTATTTCAGGGGTTAAGAAATATCTGAAATGGAATATTTTAAAGAGTCTCCGCGTCCGGATTATCCTTCTGGTTATACTGGTGGGAGTGGTTCCGGCTTTTGTCTTAAGAGGGATTGTCTTAAGCAGCTATGAGAAGCGGGAGGTAGCCATGCGGACTGCGGAGATACAGAATCAATGTACAATTCTTTGTAACCAGTTGAGTGACGCGAATTACCTGACTGGCGAAACATCTGAAATTCTCCGGTCTGAGCTGGTCCAGATGTCGAATATTTATAATGGGCGTGTTATGGTGATCGACCATGATTTCCGTATACAGGAGGATACATATGATATGGACAAGGGAAAGACCATTGTATCCGAGGATGTCATACGGTGTTTTCAGGGAAAAGGCACCAGCAATTATGATGCCAGGAACCGTTATATCGAAGTTACTTCACCCATTCTGGATAAGGGCACAGAAAAATCTGTCGGTGTAATGCTGATTAGTGTGTCCACTGATATGATTGTTGACAGTGTGGAGGGGCTGGACGAGCGTATTCTGATTGTCTGTCTGACAATCGGGATTGTAACCGTGATTCTGGCATTCTCGGCAGGGTTCGCGATGGTCAGGCCCTTTCAGCGTATAAGCCGTTCCATAGCGGCAGTAACGGAGGGGTACGATGCAGATTACCTTCATGAACAGACTTATACAGAGACTATGCTGATATCGGATGCATTTAACAAGATGTTAGGCAGGATGAAAGTTTTGGATGACTCAAGAAACGAATTTGTTTCTAATGTATCTCATGAGTTAAAAACTCCTCTTACGTCTATGAAGGTGCTGGCGGATTCTCTGCTGATTCAGGAGGACGTGCCGGCAGAGTTGTATAAGGAGTTTATGGGAGATCTGTCCGAGGAGATTGAGAGGGAGAATAAGATTATCAACGACCTTCTGTCTCTGGTTAAGATGGACAAGACTGCCAATACGCTGAACATCAAGTCAGAGAATATGAATGTGTTGATTGAGAAGATTTTAAAGAGGCTTCGTCCGATTGCGGCGACGCGCAATATCGAGCTGGTGCTGGAAAGCTTTCGTCCGGTTACGGCGGAGGTTGACGAGGTAAAGATGTCCCTTGCGCTGACGAATCTTGTTGAAAATGGAATCAAGTATAATAAGGATGACGGATGGGTGCATGTATCTCTGAATGCGGATCATAAGAACTGTTATATTGAAGTGGCGGATTCAGGAATTGGGATTCCGGAAAGCGCTATCGAGCATGTCTTTGAGCGATTTTACCGTGTGGACAAGTCTCATTCCAGAGAGATTGGCGGAACGGGCCTTGGGCTTGCCATCGCAAGAAGCGCTGTGGTTATGCACAGGGGGGCGGTGAGAGTATACAGCCAGGTTGGAGAAGGGACTACGTTTACCGTGCGGATTCCGTTGACATATGTATCTTAGGGGGCGAGGACATGGGACAGAACAGAAAATTTGGCAGAACGTTTCACAAGCTTTTTCTCTTATGCCTGATATTAGCGTTGCTTTTTGCGGCGGGGTGCAGTTTTGTGAAGGAATCCGGAAAAGAGTCAGGCAAGGGTGGGATGTATATCTATTATACGAACATGGAAGGCACGTCCCTTGACAAAGTAGAGTATACCACGACGAATTCAACGGAGGAGAATGCGGTTGTGGATATGCTGTACATGATGCGCAAGGAGCCGGAATCTATTGAAAATAAAAGTGTTTTTCCTTCCGGAGTCTATGTCAGGGATTGGGTCCTGACGGATGAGATCCTGGATATCCATTTCAGCAGTGGGTATGACAGGATGAAGCCGGAGGAGGAGGTATTGCTTCGGGCGGCTGTGGTGCTGACGCTGTCGCAGCTTAAGGGAATCGAGTATATTGATTTTTTTATTGAGGATGAACCGCTGACAGACAGTATGGGAAATGTAATCGGGTATATGGGCGCGGAGGATTTCCTGCAGTATAAGGGCTCCTCTCTGCATCTGTACCAGCCCAAGAAATTAAAGCTGTATTTTGCAAATGAGAACGGTGACAGGCTGATTTCGGAGGAGGTCAGCGTCCGCTATAATAGTAACATGTCTATTGAGAGGCTGATTGTGGATCAGTTGATTAAGGGACCTTCTATGGACGGGCTTTGTCCTGTCATTCCTGCGGAGACCAAGGTAATCGGGGTGTCTGTTAAGGATACGGTGTGTTATGTAAACTTGGATGAAGGTTTTTTGAATAATACCTGTGTGTCGGAGCCAAGTGTTGCCGTCTATGCAATCGTTAATTCTATTGTGGACGGCGGGGCGTCCAGCCAGGTGCAGATTTCGGTGAACGGAGAGACTAATATCAAGTACATGGGAGTTATTGATTTGAGCAAGCCCCTCTCAAGGGATCAGAATCTTGTGGAGGACGGCGGAAAATAGGAGAGAAATGAAAAACAGGCAGTTATTATCTTTGTGCCTGATTGTGCTGACGGTTATTACTGCGGCTGTGCTGTACGGGGAGGACAGGCTCATCAGTGAGCTTCGTCCCTCACCGCTTCGGGCGGCTGTACCGCAAAAGGAGACGGTCACAGTGCAGGGACGGGTGTACCGTGTTGAGCCAAAATCAGAGAGTCAGGCGTTGTATCTAAAAGACAATTCTATTCAGTATCAGAAGAAAAAATTTCAGGAATCAAAAATTATTATCTATGCAGATCCCGATTTACAGATTAATATGGGCAATATTGTGAGAGCCGAGGGGAGGGTTTCTTTTTTTCAAGAGGCAAGAAATCCTGGAAACTTTGACCAGAAGCGTTATTATCAGATTCAGGGCATCCATTGTCAGGTGAGGGCTAAGGAGGTTAGGATCATGGATAGCTGTGTGTGGAAATGGAGAAAGGGGCTTGCGGATTTTAGGAGTATGTGGAAGGAAGCTCTGGTGTCCGGACTTGGCAGGGAGGATGGGGCGACGATGGGCGCCATGCTGTTGGGGGAGAAGGCTGAGATGGACCAGGGAGTTAAAACGCTTTACCAGGTGAATGGGATTGGGCATATATTGGCCATATCGGGATTACATTTATCCTTTATTGGGATTGGGATGTATAAAATATTGCGGAGGATTACAGGGTCTTATCCGGTTGGCGGGGTATTTGGCATCTTATTTTTGGTGTTATATATTCTGATGATTGGGTTTACCATATCTGCGGTGCGGGCGTTTACGATGTTTCTGTTTCGGGTGGGGGCAGATATGACGGGGCGGCATTACGATGCGCCGACGGCGCTCTCTGTGGCGGCGGTTGCGGTGTTATTATGGCGTCCGCTTAGTCTGTATGACGGCGGGTTCTGGCTGTCTTTTGGGGCGGTGTTCGCTATTTTGATGGTGGTGCCGGTTATGGAAGCCTATTCTGCCGTTAAGCAGCAAAGTGACGGAGTGGTGGGTATACATGGTTCAGGACAACAAAGTATTGGAAAAATGGATGTACACAATTCTAAAAAGCAACAGACAGACAGCAACCTCCTGTCTGCATATTTAAAAATAGTGTGGGAGTATGTTGGAAAATGGGTTTTGCGGGGATTGACGGCAAGTATTGGTATTAATCTGGTCATTCTTCCGATTCTGCTCTATTATTTCTTTGAATTTCCGCTTTATTCTTTTATTCTGAATCTTTTTGTAATCCCGCTGATGTCGGTATTGTTATTTCTGGGAATGGCAGGAAGCCTGTTGGCGTTGTGGTTTGCTCCTGTGTCCGTATTACTGTTTTGGATATGCAGTAAAATTTTGTGGATTTATAAGGTGAGCTGTGAGACAACACTTGGTTTGCCGAGAGCGAGGCTTGTAATTGGAAGACCTGATATGTGGCAGATAGCGGTATATTATGGGTTTTTGTTTTTAGGGTTGATTTTGTTAAGATATATCATCTTGTCGGCGAAGGAATCAGGGGGACAGGATATACGAGAAAATCAGGGATTATTATCATATGAGAGGAGTGAATTACGAAAGAACGATAAAGATAGAAGAAAAGAACGAGTTATGCCAACAGGAAGTATAGATAGAAAAGTGAGGGGAAAAACAGATAGATACAGGTTGTCAAGGTGGTTTGTGGCTTTTCTATGGGTGACAGGAATTGTGATTCTAACGACTCATTTTGGAGAGACAGGGAAGCTAACAGCGGTAGTTCTGGATGTGGGACAGGGAGACGGAATCTTCATGAGAGGTCCGGAAGGCGGGACATATCTGGTTGATGGTGGGAGTAGTGATGTTAATAAGGTGGGGCAGTATAGGCTAGAACCATTCTTAAAATCTCAGGGTGTCGGCATGCTTGATTACGTGCTGATATCCCATGGGGACAATGACCATATGAACGGTGTAGAAGAACTGATTGAGAGGCAGAATATTGGTGTGAAGATTGGGACGCTGGTTCTGCCGGTGAAGGAGGTGTGGGATGAGGCTTTAGAAGAATTGGCAAGAAAAGCAAGGAATCGAGGAATCCGTGTAGTTATGATAGAACCAGGACTAAGTATCAGAGAAGGGGAAATGATGCTTACATGTATTCAGCCAGGGAATATGGAAATAAAATCAGAGGATGCTGAATCAAGGCAGGAAAATGCTGTGCTAGGGACAGGCAGTACAGGGCTGGAATCAGGTAATGAGGCATCTATGGTATTAGCTGTGCAATACGGTGAGTTCGACATGCTTTTAACTGGGGATGTGGAGGGAGAAGGAGAAATGCAGCTTATAAAACAGTTAGAAGAAAGCTATCTGGATTGTACATGGGAGGTTCTGAAGGTGGCGCATCATGGTTCAAAAAACTCATCGACTGAAGAATTTCTTCGGAAGGTACAGCCTGCGTATGCTTTCATATCGGCAGGACAAGAGAATCGGTATGGGCATCCGCATCAGGAAGTGGTAAAGAGGCTTGCAGGCATTGGAAGCAGGATATATTCGACACAGGAAAATGGGGCGATAATAGTAGGGGTAGAAGGCGG
>CAJUBG010000022.1 GCA_910584575.1 uncultured Dorea sp. | reverse complement strand
GGCGTGGATGCCCCTGCTGTAATACCTACTGTTTCCACGGACCTTAATTGATTCACATCCAAATCGTCAAGTGTCTGTATATAGTACGTATTCAAACATTCGTTCTTACATATTTCAAATAACTTCTGAGTATTCGAGCTGCGGCTGTCCCCTATTACCACCATAGCGTCTACTCTCTCTGCAATCCGGCGCGCTTCTTCCTGGCGTTCTTTTGTCGCATTGCAAATCGTATTTAAAACAATTATATCATAACCCTTTTTATCAATAATTTCAACTAATTCTTTGAATTTATTGTAATTAAATGTCGTCTGGGCCACAATGCACACGTTCCGTCCGTCTTTCTCCGCCTGAAAACGCTCTGCCTCCTCTGCCGACTGGATCACGCTCACCCTCTCGCCCGCCCATCCGCGGATGCCCTCCACCTCTGGGTGGACGCTGTTTCCGATGATGACAATGTGGGAGCCTTTTTTACTTTCTTCGTCAACAATCCTGTGAATCTTCTTCACAAAGGGGCAGGTAGCATCGACACAGGCAACGCCTTTTTTCTCCATCAGCTCATAAATGTGCCGAGGCACTCCATGGGATCGGATCACCACCACCCCGTCCTCAATCGCTAAAAGCTCCTCCTCAGAGCAAAGCACCTTAACTCCCTGCTTCTTGAGGTCCTTAATAACCTCCTCGTTGTGGATGATAGGGCCATATGTATAGATCTGCCGTTCCTGATGGCATCTTACCTGCTCATATACCGTCTCCACCGCACGCCTGACGCCAAAGCAGAAGCCGGCAGTTTTCGCTAATTCAATCTGCATGCTTGTCTCCTTCACGGTAGTTTTTATCTGCACAGTCCTGCGATTGTATTTACCACTTCCTCAATCGTCATATCCGAGCTGTCTACCAAAACAGCGTCCGCAGCCTGCTTAAGGGGCGCTGTGGCACGGTTCATGTCCCGTTCATCCCGTTCCTTGATATCCTTTGCGATCTCGTCAAAATCACAGACCTCCCCTTTTGCCTTAAGTTCGTCGTAGCGGCGTCTTGCGCGTGTCTCTACGCTTGCGGTCAGATAAATCTTCACATCTGCGCAGGGAAGCACGCAGGTTCCGATATCCCTCCCGTCCATAATCACATCATTTGTTCTGGCAAGCTCTCTTTGGAGGTCCAAAAGTTTCTCACGGACTTGTGGAATCACGGAGCACTTTGAAGTCATCCGCCCCACAGCCTCGTCACGAAGCCTTCCGGTAATGTTCATGCCGTTTAAATAGACCTGCTGCATACCGCCTTCATAGCAGATTCTTACATCTGCATCCTTGCAGGCTTCAATCACCTTTTCCGTCTCCTCTGCCTTAATCCCCCTGTCCAGGAAATGTATGGCAAGACCGCGGTACATGGCGCCTGTGTCTACATAGATATATCCCTTTTTTTCTGCCACCAGCTTGGCAATGGTACTCTTTCCCGCGCCGGCCGGCCCGTCTATCGCTACATTGTATCCCATCTTTTTGTTCTCCTTCTGACATATCGTCTGATTATTCGTTAAAAGGTATACTGCTCCCCGCCGCATACCCCGTAGACCAGGCAATCTGCAGGTTGAAGCCACCTGTCAGCGCGTCTAAGTCCAGCACTTCTCCTGCGAAATACAGTCCCTTAACCAACTTTGATTCCATCGTACCCGGCTCTACCTCCTTCGTCTTAACGCCTCCCCGTGTGATGATTGCCTCATCGTAATCCCGAAGCCCCGAAAGGGTTATGGTCAGATGCTTGATCAGATGTACAAAGTTTAACCGTTCCTCCTTTGAAATGACATTGACCTTTTTCTCAGGATCAATCCCGCTTAATTCTACCATAACCGAGAGCAATTTGGAAGGGAACAATTTTCCAAGTGAGTTTTTAAACTGGCGGTTACGGTTTTCTTCAAAGTCTCTTAGCACCCTCTGATCCAGTTGTTCTTCACTGAGGGCAGGCTTTAAATCAATCTCAAGCCTTAATTCCTGTCCTAAAAGCTTCTGCCCCACATAGCTGCTGGCGCTGATGATTAACGGTCCGCTGACTCCATAGTGAGTAAACAGCATCTCCCCGAACTCCTGGTAAAGCCGCTTCTTTCCCTGGAAAATGGATACGGACACATTTTTAAGGGAAAGCCCCATAAGTCCCAAAGCCCAGCTTTCCCTTACCTCCATCGGCACAAGGGCAGGCATACAGGGAGTAACGGTATGCCCACATTCGACGGCAAAGCAAAAGCCGTCCCCCGTAGAGCCGGTGGTCGGGTAGGATAATCCGCCTGTGGCCACAATACAGGCATCTGCCTTAAGCTTTTCACCGCCTGGCAGATGAGCCTGGCAGAAGCTCCCATTCCTGGCGGATATCCGGACAACCTCCGTATGAAGCCTGACCTTAACCTTAAGCCGCTTCATCTCCTTTTCCATAGCGCGAATCACATCTGATGAATGGTCAGATACCGGAAATACCCTTCCTCCCCGTTCTGTCTTTGTCGGCACCCCAAGTCCTTCAAAAAATTCAATCACATCCTGGTTCGTATATCCGTAGAAGCTGCTGTACAAGAAGCGTGAATTACTGATTACAGAGGAAAACAGCGTGTCCATATCGCAGGCATTGGTGATATTGCATCTCCCTTTTCCCGTGATGAACAATTTCTTTCCCAATTTTTCATTCTTCTCAAGAAGGCAGACCTCATGGCCGTTCCTTGCTGCCGTAATTGCGGCGAACATACCCGCCGCGCCACCTCCTATCACCAATACCTTACTCATCTGCACTCCTCTCCTTTGCGCCGGACATCTCAACTTTCTCGCCCACCATATTCAGCTCGTCCTTATTGTACACCTGGTACTCGTCCCATATCTCCTCCAACGTCTCAAGCGTTGTGATGACCTCCTTCTGCTTCCTCATGCACAGCGCCACCACCAGGGCGTTTACCACGCTTAAGGGCGCAACCAGAGAATCCACAATGGAGGCCATATCGCTTCTAGCAATGAGATTACAGGAGGAATACAGGGTCATGGGCGAATGGACGCTGTCCGTCAGGGTTATCACCTTGGCTTTCCGATTGCTGGCGTATTCCAGGGCTTTCAGTGTACGCATGGAATATCTGGGAAAACTGATTCCAATGATAGCGTCCTCCTCGTCGATTCTGAGCATCTGCTCGAAAATCTCACTGGGACTGCTGGTGTTCAATGCCACCACATCATCGCACACCAGGTTCAGATAAAAGCAGAGAAAACTGGCAAGGGGCGCGCAGCTTCTGATTCCCACCACATAGATCTTTCTGGCGTTGAGAATCGTATCCACAGCCATCTCAAAGGTCTCCTGGTCGATTGCCTCCATGGTCAGTTTAATCTTTTCAATATCCGAATGAAGCACCGTTGCCAGAATCTCTCCCTGACTGATTCTGCCGTAGGTTACCTCCATGCGCTGGATGGAATTAAGCTTGGTTCTCACCATCTCCCCAAGAGCCTTCTGGAAGGACGGATACCCGTCATAGCCAAGAGCCATGGCAAACCGCACCACCGTAGATTCACTGACTCCCACCTCGTCCCCCATCTTAGCCGCCGTCAGAAACGCCGCCTTATCATAATCCTTCCTGATAAAGTCAGCAAGCTTTCTCTGGCCTTTGCTGAACTTCGGATACCCATCCTCTATCTTTTTCAATAACTCATTCTTGCTTTGCATAGCATTAAAGCCTCTTTCCTACATAATCAGACAAAGTTTGTCAATTAAGCAATACCCAAAGGGCACACCTTTACTATTATATAGCCTCAACCCCAAACATTCAAGAGAGTATTGGACAACAGAATTTTATGTTGAATTCTCCCGCATCAATATGTTAAAATAAAGAAAAGCATATTTTCTATCAATCGTTTATATCGGAATGTCTGATTCCGCTATATCTATGACATATCAATGCAGGGCTTCCTATCCTCTGCCCTTTCAGAAAATTCGTGCTTTTATCCACATAAGCAGGAGGTTTTCTGAAAAAGTGAAAATCTCCTATCCACAAATAAATAAGGAGGTTTTCCATGAATTCAAACCAGCCTGAAGCCGAGGCAACCTATTGGCATCCTGCATTTTATGCCGACATTCAGATTGAACTGAAAGACGATGCAGACAATCTGATTTTTGAAAACGAACACCACTTAGGAAAAAAGCCGATGGAAATCGACGTGCTAATCATTAAGAAGAATACGGACAGGCCCGTAAAGAAGAACATAGGAAGAATATTCAGGAAACACAACATTGTTGAATACAAAAGTCCCAGTGACTCTCTGAGCATCGACGACTTCTACAAGGTCTACGGATATGCCTGCTTTTACAAGGCGGATGTGCCATATGTGGACAGTATCTTAGCGACAGACCTGACCATTACCTTTGTGTCGGAGAGATACCCGCGAGAACTGATTCGACATCTGAGAACCGTGAAGAAGTATCAGGTACGGGTGGCTGAACCAGGAATCTATCATGTGGAGGGGGATATCATCCCGATTCAGATCATCGTAACCCGTCAATTATCCGAGACAGAGAATCTGTGGCTTAGAAGCCTGACCAATAAGCTTAACAGGACGGAAAATGCAAAGAGGCTGATTGAAGATTATCTGGGACACACGGATAATAATCTGTATCGCTCTGTGATAGATACGATTATGCGCGCAAATCAGAAAACATTTGAGGAGGTAAACGGTATGGGCGATATTTTTATGGAAATCGTACAGGAAAAGTTTGATAAGAAGCTTAAGGAGGAGACGGATAAGGCTGTTCAACAAGCTGTAAAAGAAACTGTAAAAAAAGAAAAAACGGCAAGAATGACAGAACGCATTTCACTGATCCAAAAAAAGTACGCAAAACATAAGCCCTTGTCTGTCATTGCCGACGAGCTTGAGACCGTACCGGACGAGCTTGTGCATATCTACAATGCAATTTCCGAAAATCCGGACAAAACAGCCGAAGAAGTCTATGAATTAGTATTTGGAAAGGGACCGCAATAGCAGTCCCTTTTCCTATCTCTCTATTCTTAATTTAAACCGGATAACTTCCATTCTTCGTATCCGCCATGGTCTGGTCAATCTTCGTCTGCTGAGCCTCCCTGTACTTAAAGAAGTCGGTTGCAACCTGCGGGAACAGCGCATAGGAAAGCACGTCCTCATCCTGCTGGCTCCACTGAGCGCACTCCTTGCGCAGGGTATCCAGCTCATCCGGAATCAAGTCCGCAGGACGGCAGGTGATAACCTCCGGATTCTCACCCAGAACCTTCTTCTTCACCTCCTCGTCAAACGGCTTTACGGTTGCGCCGTACTTACCGCTTAAGATATCCTTCGTCTCCTTCGTAGCCATCTTGTAGCGTTCGCCCATCAATACATTGAATACTGCCTGAGTACCTACAATCTGTGATGACGGAGTAACGAGAGGCGGCTCTCCTAAGTCTTTACGCACTCTCGGAACCTCCTCCAGAACCTCGTAATACTTGTCCTCTGCATTCTGCTCCTTAAGCTGAGAGGTCAGGTTAGAAAGCATACCGCCCGGAACCTGATAAAGCAGCGTCTTGATATTAACGCCCATATTCTTCGGATTCAACAGTCCGCTTTCAAGAGCAGCGTCGCGAATCGGACGGAAATGGTCTGCAATCTCTGAGAGAAGTCCCTGGTCAAATCCAGTGTCATAAGGCGTACCCTTAAACGTCTCAACCATAACCTCTGTGGCAGGCTGTGAAGTTCCAAGGGCAAAGGGTGACATAGCTGTATCAATGACATCCACGCCTGCTTCTACCGCCTTTAAATATGTCATGGAAGCGACACCGGAGGTATAGTGGGTGTGAAGCTGAATCGGAAGGCTGGTGGCCTCCTTCAGCGCCTCAATCATCTCCGTCGCCTTATAAGGGACTAAAAGCCCCGCCATATCCTTAAGACAGATGGAGGTAGCGCCCATATCCTCAATCTTCTTCGCGATATCAACCCAGTATTCCAATGTATAAGCGTCGCCAAGCGTATAGGACAACGCAACCTGGGCGTCCGCCTTCTCCTTTACCGCCGCAGTAACCGCTGTCTGAAGGTTTCTTAAATCATTCAGACAGTCAAAGATACGAATCACATCGATTCCGTTTGCCACAGACTTCTGAACAAAATATTCTACCACATCATCCGCATAGGGACGGTATCCCAGAATGTTCTGCCCGCGGAACAACATCTGAAGCTTGGTATTCTTAAAGCCGTCACGGAACTTACGGAGTCTCTCCCACGGATCCTCCTTTAAGAAACGAAGTGACGCGTCAAAAGTCGCACCGCCCCAACACTCTACGGAATGGTATCCCACCTTGTCCATCTTCTCGACAATGGGAAGCATCTGCTCAGTCGTCATACGTGTGGCAATCAGAGACTGGTGCGCGTCACGCAAGATAGTTTCTGTTATTTTAATTGGTTTTTTCTCTGCCATTTTCTATCCTCCATATTTTTAATAGATGTTCCTAAACCTTACATCACTCCGAAAATCGCCATAAACGTTCCTGCCGCCACCGCTGTACCGATAACTCCGGCTACATTAGGCCCCATGGCATGCATAAGAAGGAAGTTGGTCGGATCAGCCTCCGCGCCAACCTTCTGGGATACCCTGGCCGCCATCGGAACCGCAGATACGCCGGCAGAACCAATCAGAGGATTCACTTTGCCGCCCGTAGCGACACACATGATCTTGCCGAACAGGACTCCTGCCGCTGTACCGAACATAAACGCAACCAGGCCAAGAATGACAATCTTAATCGTATCCGCATTCAAAAATGCCTCGGCGCTGGTGGTTGCGCCTACGGAAGTACCAAGCAAAATAACTACGATATACATCAGCGCATTGCTTGCCGTATCCGTCAACTGTCTAACCACGCCAGACTCACGGAACAGATTTCCAAGCATCAGCATACCGACCAACGGCGCTGTGGTAGGAAGAATCACACAGACTACAATCGTAACAATAATCGGGAACAGGATTCTCTCAAGCTTGGTAACCGGCCTTAACTGCTCCATCTTAATCTTACGCTCCTTCTCCGTGGTCAAAAGCTTCATAATCGGAGGCTGGATAATCGGCACCAGAGACATATAAGAATATGCCGCTACCGCGATTGGTCCCATAATCGCCGTCTGTGACAGCTTACCTGCAAGGAAAATCGAAGTCGGCCCGTCCGCGCCGCCAATAATTGAGATTGCCGCCGCCGCCTTGTCTGAGAAGCCCATCGCCATGGCTCCCAAATACGCCGCAAAAATACCGAACTGTGCCGCCGCACCCAGAAGAAAGCTCTTAGGATTGGCAATCAGCGGCCCGAAGTCTGTCATCGCGCCTACCCCCAGGAAAATCAGGGAAGGCAGAATCGACCACTCATCCAGCATATAGAAGTAGTAAAGAAGGCCGCCCGTCCCGTTTGCCGCATCCTCCGCATGCAGCATGATATCCGGAAAAATATTCACCAGAAGCATACCGAACGCAATCGGCACAAGGAGAAGGGGTTCAAACCCATGCCTGATCGCTAAATACAGGAAAAAACATGCAACCGCAATCATTGCCAGATTGCCCAGTGTAAGACTGAAAAATGCCGTCTGCTGCACGAGGTTTCCTAATGTCGTTGTTATATATTCCATCTTTTAACCTCCAGTCGTGTCAGATAATCATAAAGATTATCCTAATTTAATGTGGCAAGAACGGCGCCTGATTCAATCGCATCTCCAACTGCCACATTGATGCTCGCCACAGTTCCATCCTCTGGCGCCACAACCGGAATCTCCATCTTCATCGCCTCAATGATCACTACGGCATCGCCTCTCTTAACGCTCTGTCCTACATTGGCCTCAATCTTGAATACCTTTCCTGCCGCGCCTGCCTTCACCTCGATTGAGCCCGCGCCTGCCGCCGGCGCTGCTTTCGGGGCCGGTGCCGCCGCCTTTGGCGCCGCTGCCGCCCTTGGCGCTGCCGCCGCTGTTGGTGCCGCGCCCGCGCCGTTTTCTTCTACCGTAACATCATATACATTGCCGTTTACTGTAATCGTATAATTTTTCATTTTAAAAAATCCTCCTTTTTCTGTTATGCTTTCCATTTATTTGCCGGACGGCGCCTGATGCTTCTCACAAAGAAACCACCAGCACTAGCTTCGTCCATGCCTGCTTCTTCCCTGGCCGCCGCAATCGCCGCCGCAATTACAGCAATCAACTCCGTATCGTCCGTCTCCTGCGCCATGGCTGTTTCCGGAACGCTTGCAGGCGCACTCACAGCCGGCGCGCTTGCCGGTTCTTCTTTCTTCTTAGGGCCAAACAGGGTCGGGATGACCTTGAACTGAGCAATCAAAAAAGAAATAAAAATCAGTACCACGAACACGGTTCCCATTCCAAGGATCGTATTCATCCCTGCTTTTGCGAGAATCTCTCCCATGGAATACTTGGCGTCAACCGTCATCGTCTCCATATAAGACTCATCGTCAAAGATAAAGCTAATCGTCGCTTCCCTGTCCGCAAACTTGGCGTGTGCAGAGAGCTTATATCCTTCGTTGGTAATCTCCGAAGTAAAATCACCGTGGCTTTTATACTCTCCACATTCCTCCTCTGCCGCTTCCCATGCATTCAATGCACCAAGAAAGCTCTCTGCCGTAATCGGAATCCCTGACTGCATCAACTGGAACTCCAGATTAAGCTCTTTCATATTCCGGAATTCTTTCAACATAGCGTCGTCGGCATTGGTGCAATATTGAATCATAAACTCTGTGGTCTGCTCAATAGCCGCTTCATTATACTCGGTATCCTCACCCTTCTTGGCGCTCTCACATGCAGTAAAGCAGAGCATGACAGCCACAGCACAGAGTAATAAGCTAATTTTTTTCCTCACTTTGCCTCACCTCTCTAAACCGACCCGTGCTTTTTCATCGGACGGTCTTCTCTCTTTGTGAATAACATCTCGAAGGCGCCGATCACATACTTCCTGGTCTCAGCCGGCTCAATGATGGTATCCACATAGCCTCTCCTTGCAGCAGATAACGGGCTTGACTGCAGTTCCCTATACTCTGCAGTTTTCTCTTTCAACGTGTCGGCATCCTCCCCTGCATACATAATCTTAGCTGCAAGGTTCGCCTCCATCATGCCAATCTCAGCCGTCGGCCAAGCATACACCATGTCCGCACCGATAGACTTGCTGTTCATGGTAACATACGCGCTTCCAAACGCCTTCCCAATCACTACATTCACCTTCGGCACCGTTGCATTGGCAAACGCATAGGTAAGCCCTGCCGCCTCCCTTGCCAGGTTCTTCTCCTCATACTCACATGCCGCAAAGCCTGTCACGTTCGTAAGGGTCAGTACCGGAATGTTGAAGGCATCGCAGAAATTCACAAATTCTGCCGCCTTTTTCGCGCCGTCTGCGGATAAAGAGCCGTCAAACTGAGCCGTAACCTCAGATTCCTCATTATATACCTTGGATCGGTTGGCTACCGCGCCGATGGTCATGCCGTTGAGACGGATAAAGCCTGTCACCATATCCCTGGCATAATCTCGCTTCGTCTCAAAGAATACATTGTCATCCGCAATCATGGAAAGGGCAATGGACGTATCCTCCGCAGCATTCTCGATCCCATCACAGAGACGGTTCAAGCTGTCCTGGCAGTCCTCATAAGAACCGTTCTCCTCATTGTTGCCCGGAATCATGCACACCAGGGCACGGATGTTGGCAAGAATCTCCTCCTGCGTCCCAACAGCGTCCACAAGCCCTGCTTCCTCACTCTGATATTTTGCACAGGAAGTATCAAGCTTGGAAATATTGTTGCCTGGCAGGGCATTGGGAGAATTAACGAACAGCTTTGCCTTTTCGGCCTCCATAAACGTAAAATCTGTCAGCGCAGGAATAACGGATAATCCGCCGCCGCATGTCCCAAAAATCGCCGTAATCTGGGGGATTACACCAGAAGCCATAGTCTGCTTCAAATAAAGGTTCCCAAATGCATGCAGCGCATCCGTCGCCTCCTGAAGCCTGAGTCCCGCACAGTCCACAAGACCGATTACAGGCGCGCCCATCTTCATCGCCATATCATAGATGTTCGCAATCTTCTTCGCATGCATCTCGCCTACCGCCCCGTTCAATACGGACACGTCCTGGCTGTACACATACACCAAATTCCCATCAATCACTCCATAACCGGTGATCACGCCATCGGCAGGAGTCTCTTTTTCCTGCATGTTGAAATCTGTGCTTCTGGCAGTAACTGCCCCGCCAATCTCAACAAAGCTTCCTGCATCAAGTAAGGCGGTAACCCTAACACTTGCTGCACTCTCTGTTGCCATGTTGCCCATAGTCAAGCCCTCCATTTTCTTTCATATTAAAATAGGTCTTACCCATAACATTAAAAAAGCAAAACCAAATTTTTGCCAATTATATTATATCCCTTTTGTTGCTTTCCTGCAATACTTTTTATTTTCTTTTGTTAATCCATTAACAGGCAGGATTTTCTATAAAAAATCTAAAATTACTTAACTTTTCCTTAAATAAACAGTTGTACTTTAGTCGGTTTTATGTTATATTTACCATAGTTTTCACATTATCTCAATATATATTTATATATCTGTACAATGTGGAAGAAATTATATTAATTGGAGGGTGAATTTATGGAAACAGCAAAAAAGCGCAAACCCTTTGGTTTTTACGTATGTTCACTGGGATTCACATTTGAACGTTGTGCATTCTACACAGTGAAGTACTTACTTGCCATCTGGCTTGCAACCGAGGTAACCTCCGGCGGTCTTGGATTTTCCGACGCTGAGGGTGCTGCAATGTCCGCTTCTTTCGTAGCATGGACGTACATCACACCAATTTTCGGCGGATATATCGCTGACTACTGGTTAAGCCCAAGACTCTGTGTCGCTCTGGGTATGATTCTTATGGGAGCCGGTTATCTTTGTACATGGCAGGCGCACTCAATCGGAATGGTATGGGCAATGATTATTCTGGTATGTATCGGTACTGGTTTATTCAAGGGTAACTTATCCGGTGTCAATGGATTATTATTCCATGACGAAGAAGAATTGAATGAAGCATTCTCCATTCAATATTCCTTCGTTAATATCGGCTCCTTTGTTGGTACCACCTTTATCGCTATGCTTGCAACCACAGGTCTTTTTGGAATTAAGTGCAGCTTTAATACCGTATTCTTAATCTGTGCAATCTTCTTATTCGTTGACGCGGCATGGTTTATTTTAAACGGTAAGGCTCTTGGCGAGGCAGGTAAGAAGCCATTCAAGAATGACCAGAGAGAATTCGTATCTGCTGAGAAGAAGGCTGCCGCTGAATCAGCGCCGCTTACTGCAAGCGATAAGAAGAAGATCGTTGCAATCGTTCTCGTAACCATCTTCTCCGCTATTTTCTGGATGGTATGGTATATGGCTTACATGCCGGCTTACTATTACTTTGGATGGGGTAATGGCTCAGACTTCCTGAACCATGCAAACTGGTATATCGGAAGCTTCCAGATTCCTACATCCTGGTTCGACTCTGTAAACGCTCTGACCTGTATTATCTTAGGACCTGTTCTTGCAGGTGTCTGGACAAAGCTGGCCGCAAGACCTCAGGGCGACATGAGTATGTTTAAGAAGACTGCTCTTGGTACCATGCTGGTAGGCGTATCTTACCTTGTAATGGTGCTTGCTGATATTCTCAGAGGCGACGGTCAGGCTTCAGTATTCTGGTTAGCGCTTGTCTGCCTGTTAATGTCAGTAGGTGAGATGGTATTCTCCCCACTTGGAAACTCCTTCGTATCCAAGTTAGCTCCTGCAAAGGTTCTGGGACTGCTGCTTGGCTTCTGGCCAATCGCGGTATTCCTGGCACAGCAGATTTACCCGAAGGTATACTCCTGGCTGGCAACGCTGCCGTTCATAGCGTACGGCGTGGTTGGCGCTATCGTAATTGTTTTCGGTTTGATTCTGTGGGCATGCAGCGGCAAGCTGGACGCATTGGAAAAGGAAGATTAAGAATAATGGGACTGTCGCTTTTCGCAGACAGCCCCATTTTTTAATTGAGTATTAATCCCCTTCCATCTCCTCCATCTCATGAAGTATCTCTTTATAGAACACAGCGGAATCTCCGTCCTTCTTTTTGAGAATCTTTACAATCACGCCATCGTCAATAAAGAAAATCTTATCGCTGCACCTGGCAATCTTCGGGTCGTGGGTCACAAGGATAATATTCTTCTTCATTTCCTTATTAATGTCATCAAATGTCTCCATAAGCCTCCTGCTGGACTTTACATCCAGATTTCCGGTAGGCTCGTCCGCCATGATTATCTCCGGATCGTTAATCAATGCCCTGCATATGGCGATCCTCTGCTTCTCTCCTCCGGACAGCTCTCGCGGTGATTTTTCAATTAACTTCTCTACGCCGAACCGGTTTGCCAGAGCGTGCATCTTTTCCCGCATCTCCTTTGGAGACGCCTTGTCAAGTATCATAGGCACCATGATATTTTCCCCGACAGACAGGCTGTCCATCAGATAAAAATCCTGGAATACGAACCCAATCTCCCTCCTGCGGATGTCTGCCAGCTCATCCTTCCAAAGCTCTGACACATCCCTGCCTTTAAAATAATATTTTCCCTCCGTAAATATTTCCATCATTCCCAGTATCTTAAGAAGCGTCGTCTTTCCGCCTCCTGAACTTCCCATGATGGAGACATATTCCCCCTCCTCTATGGTAAGATCAAGCCCTTTCAATACCTCAATCTTTGCATCCGGATTCTTATGCTCCTGATTTCTATAATAATTCTTCACAAGTTTATCCGTTCTTATCAGCTCTGCCATGTTGCCCTCCCCTCTATTTTATCCAGTAAAACCTTCTTAAGTATCAAATATACGATTGTCTGCACCAGCCAGTAAATCCCCCAAACCGGCGTCACATACAGAAGATACCGTAGAAGCTCTGAACCTGTGTACATCCTGACATGGAACATCAAGCCCGTGAACAAAAGCCCGGAACCTCCGCCTGCAAGGAGGGGAACCAGGAAAAAGGGTAGCATCTCCCGTTGCAGCGTTTTTTTCAGCCGCTTCCTGTGCATACCCATACAGTCAAGGAAACGGTATCTTGCCACAATCTCGTCCATTTCAAAACAGAACTTGATAAACAGAAGATAGATTCCGCTTACTCCCACCATAACCAGCATGAATAACCACACCACTATTTTCAGGTATCTCTCTGCCTCCCTGTCCTGTATCATAGCTTTTCTGCCATAATAGCGAAGCTGCCCGTCTCCTGCCGCCCTGTCAGACAGCCATTCCTCTACTGCCTCGTAGTCCCCGTCTGCCACGCGAATCAGGTACAACGCCTCATTCTCATAGATTTCCGTAAAGAACGTATCCGAAAATACAACCAGGTTCTGCTCTTTTCCTTCCCCGTATACTCCTGTCAGTATATCCCTTTCCTCCCCTGCAACCCTGCGTCCGGTAAAAGCGCTGTAACTAAAAAGCTCGGCATCAGGACTCATGGTCTGCAGGTTTAAGGTATCCGCCGTCCCTGACCAGTCCAGAAGATGCGCCTTCGCGGAGACATCCTCCTGGTAGACCACAGCAATCTCCTCGCCGGTAAGGTTTAACGCCTCGCCCTCCTCCCCATGGATCTTTTTCTTAAGACTTCGGTATACTGACTCAGGAACTCCAATCTGAATAGGAGGCTCAATCATAACCTGCCGGCCGCCAGAGACAGCCTTATAATCAAACGCAAAAATATCCTTAATTGAATTGATTAGGGTGATATTCTCCGGCATCAGTGAAAATACTGTCGTCATGGGGTACTGCTCAAGCTCAAGAGAATACTGCTCCTTCAAGCTCTGAAAATCCTCTTTTTCTTCAGCCGCTGCCATACAGACAAAGTCGTAAGGGTACTGTTCTTCCAAATCCAGAGCAGATGCATTTCCCCCGTACACCGAAGCAAGGGGATACGTCACAAGAAAGGCAATCACAGTCAATAGATAAATCTTCTTCATGTTCTGTCCAAAGCCGGTGAGAAAGGGAAACTTTTCAAACAGATACCGGAAATACCTCTCATCCTTCCTACGGATTCCCTTCATCTGCGCCGCCCCTGCACAAAGCAGCACCAGAATCAGGCCAAACAAATAGTCTACCAGACGGTCCTCACTCTCTCCGCCGCCCCTGCCTGTCAACTGTCCAAGACTCCACACCATACAGATTAGCCCTACCGCGCCCAAGACCCATCCAAACACTCCTGGTATACGGTTCTTCTTAGGCGCAAGAAGCCCTGACGCAGACCAGCGCATATGGTCGTACACATGGGAGTTCACCGCCGCCGCAATCAGCGCAGCGACTGCGAACACCGCCCACGCGGCCAGAAAAGCGCTGGCCGGAAGCCCCGCTGCGGAAACCGGCAGACTGCTTCCTAAGGTTCCCACCAGGACATGAAAAACGATACTGCCGGCCAATGAGCCAATCATCCCTGAGCACAAGAGGCAGCCCGCATATTCCATCAGCATCATGGCACGCAGAGAGCTGCTTCGGATACCAAGCACCACCAACATATTTTCTTCCCGCATCTTATTGCGGATATAGTAGGAAAATGAAAGTCCCATGAGAACCGCATTGATAAGCAGCCCCATCCACACAGCGTTCAGAAGAATCTTCTGGGTCTGGCCTCCTGTGACAGCCTCTGCTGTATGGTACTCCATAAATGCATGGCGAAGTGCAAATACCAAAAATAGAAACAGCATCAAAAAAGAACCTGTGATGATCAGCATCACATAGTTTCTGGCGTGGAACTTAACATTCTTCAGAATCATCTTATAGTAGGATGAGCTGTACCTTCCGGGAAAATATAACCTTCTTTTCCGTTCGTTCTTCTCAAACCGTTCACGCTCTTTATTGAGGCGCGCTTCTTTTAGAATCTCATCCCTCTGCTCTACATACTGTCCAAACACATACTCTGCCAGACAAAGAATCGGCACAATATAAGTCCAAATCATCGGCACAAGAGGGGCAAAAATCACTGACGCCGCGGTATAAATAAATTCACACCAGCGAACCGCGGCGTATACCGGCTTAAGGGGCTTTCCCACTAACCTGCCCACAACGTAAACGCCGGCCAATACGGCCGCCGCTATTGTAAGATAGGACAGATAGTAGGAGGCCACCATATCCGGCGACCCCTCTGTCATAGCCACAATTCCCCCCGCCCCTTTTACCATACGAAGGTATGCGGGCAGGCAGTAGCTCTTACCGCCATAGGCAACCCAGGGAAGCCATATGGCGGCAAAGATAAAGGTATAGACAAGGATGGAAATAATCTGATATATTTTACCTAGTCTTTTCATTATTTCCTCCTCATTAAATAGGCCGTGTATACTCCTTAAGCCAATTTCGTTCCTCCTCAGTGAGATGCGGCCCAATCTTCTCATAAACCTGCTCATGGTATTGGTTCAGCCATTCCCGTTCATCTCGGCTCATCTCCTCCGGATCAATTCCGTCCAAATCAATGGGGGCGAACGTAATGGTTTCAAAATACATAAACTGCCCGTATTTATTCTTCACGCCCTTTTTCACGATAAACTCGTTCTCAATCCGAATTCCGAACTGCCCGTCCTCATAGATTCCCGGCTCGTCCGTGATAACCATGCCCTCCTCAAGCTTGTGGTGCTCGTTCTTACTTGGAACCACATACCATCGGAAGCCCGTGGGCGGCTCGTGAACATTTGCAAGATAACCAACGCCATGGCCTGTCCCGCACTGGTAGTCCAAATCCAGATCCCAGATTGGCCCTCTCGCCAGCACATCCAAATTGTATCCATAACATCCATAGAGGAAGCGCGCCCTTGAAAGGCGCATCATGGCTCTTACCACAGCCGTAAAATACCGCTTCATCTGCGCATCCACAGAGCCAAGGACAAAGGTTCTGGTAATATCGGTAGACCCTTCATAATAGCCGCCGCCCGTGTCATTTAAGAAGAACGCGCCAGAAGAAAGGGTTACGTCACTTTCCTCACTTGGGGAATAATGCATCATAGCCGCATGATCCGCAAATGCGCACAAAGGCTCAAAGCTGTCCCTTATATACCCCTCCTGGGAGGCGCGCAGTTCGGTAAGCCTTGCGGCAGAGCTAAGCTCTGTAATCTTTTCCTTATCATAGCGGGTCTTAATCCAATGCATGAACTTGGTGACAGCCACTCCGTCTTTTATATGCGCCCTGCGGATATTCTCAAGCTCTACCTCATTCTTCATGGCTTTCATAAGAATCGTCGGATTGGCAGCCTCCACAATCTTACAGGGAATGTTCTTATAGAGGGCATAGTTCATCTTCATGGGATCAATCAGCACCGTCTCCGAAGCATCCATTGTCTTTACATCCTCATAAATTCCGTTGTACGGATGAACCGCCACCTGGTTCTTATTTAGCTCATCGCGAATCCTGCCGTCTAACTTCGCTTCGTCCACATATAACTCCACCTTATCCTGCTTCACAATGGCATAGGAAAGCATAAGAGGGAAGAAATCAATATCATCCCCGCGGACATTCAAAAGCCAGCAGACATCATCCAGCGACGCAATGATGTGGGAAGTTGCCCCGTATTCCTCCATTGCCTTACGCACACGCTTAAGCTTGGATGCGGTACTCTCACCGGAATATTTTTCCTCCAGGAAAAACGCCGGCTTGTCAGAAAGGGGCGGGCGGTCCTCCCAGATATCGTCAATCAAATCAACGGAATACTGAATATGAATCTGCTTTTTCGCCAGTTCTTCTTCATATTCCTGCCCCTCGCCCATAGAGAGCACACGCCCGTCAAAGGCAACCGTCCCGCCTTCTGTTACGCGTTCGCACAGGTATTCCGTAATCGACGGCGTGTCCCCTACAAACATCTTCATCAGGCGGATGCCGCTGCCACAAAGTTCATTCTCTGCCTGAAAGAAATACCTTCCGTCCGTCCAGAGTCCCCCGTCGTCTCTGGTGATGACTACCGTTCCGTAAGATCCACTGAAGCCTGAAATATACTTTCTTGCCTTAAAATGCTCACCCACATATTCACTCTGGTGAAAGTCCGCAGTAGGGACAACATACGCGTCAATCCCTTTTTCCTCCATGCGTGAGCGAAGTGCTGCAATCCGTTCTGCTACGTTCATAATCGAAACCTCCTAGATAAAAAATGGTATATGGATACTGTATCATAAATCACACAAAACTACAATTTTTTATATTGAATCCGCACATAAATTATGGTATACCTTAATGGACAAAGTCCACTCTGCTTTTGGGGTATCACATAGAAAGATTAAGAGGTATATGAATGGCTGCACGCATTAGAAACATGACCGAGGGGAAGCCCGCTTCCCTGATTTTCACATTCGCCCTCCCACTGATGGTAGGAAATGTATTCCAACAACTGTATACCGTGGTAGACACCATGGTCGTAGGAAAGGCTCTGGGCGTTGGCGCCCTTGCCGCCTTAGGCGCCGCCGACTGGCTGAACTGGATGATGCTCGGAATCATCCAGGGCTTTACCCAGGGCTTCGGAATCCTGATGGCACAGGAGTTCGGCGCAGGCCGATATGATAACCTGCGCAAATCTGTGGGCAATTCCACCGTCCTGGCCCTGGTATCCGCCCTGGCGCTTCTTATAACCGGACAACTGCTGGCCCATCCGGTTTTAAGCCTCCTTAATACGCCGCCAAAGATTCTCCCCGATACCCTTTTGTACCTGCGTATTATGTACCTTGGCGTCCCGATCGTCATGGCCTATAATCTGCTGGCATCCATCCTGCGCTCTCTTGGTGACGGCAAGACGCCTCTGCACGCCATGATAGTGGCCGCAATCACCAATATCGCCCTGGATCTTCTGTTTGTTCTGGTCTTTCGGTTCGAGATTGCCGGCGCCGCTATTGCAACCCTGATTGCACAGTTGATTTCCAGTTTGTTCTGCCTGTACCATATCCGAAAACTTGAGTTGTTAAGGCTGACGCCTTCTGACTTCAAAATGACAGACAGACGGCTCCCCTTACGCCTTCTGATGCTTGGGTCCCCTATGGCGTTTCAGAATGCAATCATATCCGTGGGCGGCATGATTGTACAATTCGTGGTAAATGGGTTCGGAGTCATCTTTATCGCCGGATTTACCGCCACCAACAAGCTGTACGGCGTTTTGGAGGTTGCCGCAACCTCCTACGGCTATTCCATGGTCACGTATGCCGGACAGAATCTGGGCGCAGGAAAGACGGACCGCATCCGCAAAGGGGTGAAGTCCGCCGTTTTCATTGCGCTTTTGACCTCCCTGGTAATAGCGCTTATGATGCTGTTTGCCGGAAAAATAATCCTTGGGTGGTTCATCTCCGGCACACAGGAGGAATTTACGCAGACACTTAACATTGCATACTATTATCTGGCAATCATGAGCGTCTGTCTGCCGATTCTGTATATCCTGCACATCACACGTTCTGCAATACAGGGGATGGGCAACACGGTTCTGCCCCTGGTCTCCGGTATCGCTGAATTCATCATGCGTGCTTTGACCGCCATCCTCCTCCCTATGCTCATTGGGGAAAATGGGATTTTCTATGCGGAAATAATGGCTTGGACGGGCGCAACCGTCATACTGGTTATCAGTTATTTTGCTGTCATAAGGAAAATGGAGAGGTTGCTTCGCGGGGCGGCTTTATAGTGCCTCAGGGAATCATAATTTTCTTGCGCCTCTCCTGGTTTTATGCTATGTTTATCATAACTCTAAGAAAACGAATTATAATCTATGGCAGGTGGTGAAAATTCATGAAACTCCAAAAGAAGAAGCTACCAATTGGAATAGAAATGTTCAGCAAGCTTCTCAAAAATGATTTTTACTATGTAGATAAAACAGGATTTATCACAGAACTTTTAGCATCATGGGCAGAAGTAAACTTAATTACCCGCCCCCGCCGTTTTGGCAAAAGCCTGAATCTGGACATGTTGAAAACCTTTTTTGAAATCGGGACGGACGCCGCAATTTTCCATGGTCTTAAGATTTCGGAAGAAAAAGCCCTATGTGAAGCTTATATGGGAAAATATCCGGTCATCTCCATCACTCTGAAGGATGTAGAAGGCCAAAATATCCAAGATGCACAGGATATGTTAGGATTAGTGATTAACAGAGAAGCTTTACGCTTTCAATGGCTAATGGACAGTCCCAGGCTGACAGTATATGATAAGAAGCAGCTAGAAAGGCTGCTGGAAGAAAATTTTAAAAAAACCTCCCATTTGACAGGCAGTTTAAAACTGTTATCGGAATTATTATACAAGCATTATGAAAAGCAGGTAATTCTCCTAATTGACGAATACGATGTACCGTTAGATAAGGCTTATCAGAACAACTATTATCCGCAGATGGTAAGCCTAATCCGTTCCCTGTTCAGCCAAGTGCTGAAAACAAACTATACCCTTCGGTTCGCGGTTATCACAGGATGCCTTAGGATTGCAAAAGAAAGCATTTTTACAGGGCTTAATAATTTTAAAGTCAGAACCATCTCCGATGTTCGTTACGCCGAATCTTTTGGATTTACAACGGAGGAAGTCAAAAAAATGCTCTCTTACTATGAACTGGACGACAAGTTCGACGCATTGAAGGAATGGTATGATGGCTATCATTTTGGAAATATAGATATCTATTGCCCATGGGATGTCATAAACCAGTGCGACAAATTTTTAGAAGCAAATGATGCTCAAATGGAATCACATTGGGAAAACAGCAGCAGCAATGCCATTGTACAGGATATTCTGAAAACTGCTTCTGCAACCACAAAAAATCAGATTGAGGCGTTAATCTCAGGAGAATATATAGAAAAGACTTTAAAACCAGAACTAACATATACAGACCTTGACAATCCAGATACGAATATCCGGCAGACATATTTATGGAGTGTCTTATTCGCCACAGGATATTTGACAGAAATTGGGAATACAGAACATAATCTTCACAAGCTTGTGATACCTAATCGAGAAGTCCGCAAAATCTATACTGACAGAATCCTATCATGGTTTTGTACAAAGATAACGAGTGATGAGGATAAATGGGAACGATTCTGCAACGCCATAAAAACGGGAAACGCTGCCGAATTTGAGGCATTATTCAATGAATTTATGGCTGAATCCATCAGCATACGAGATACTTTTATAAAAAAAGAAATGAAAGAAAATTTCTACCACGGCATGCTGCTTGGGCTGCTTCGTGCAAAAGACAGTTGGATTGTCAAATCTAATTCCGAAGCCGGTACCGGATACACAGATATTTTTATTGAGCTTCCTTCTGACAAAATCGGATGTATCATTGAAACGAAATATGCAGAGTCTGGTGCTTTTGACGATAGCTGCAATAAAGCTATGAAGCAAATTGAAAAACATGATTACTCTGCCCTGCTCAGACAGCACGGAATGGAAACCATTCACATATACGGGGTAGCATGTTTTAAGAAAACATGTAAAATCATATATAAGAGCTATCACCTGCGTCCAAAATATAACCTATAACTATTTTTAGGGCTGTCCACTGTATCTTTTTACAAACTGTGACAGCCCTAACCTTTTCCAGTTTTTCTTGACTTCCCAATTCACACGTATTAAAATATAGTTGAAACAACTGTAACATTACAATGCAACAACTGTAACATCTATTCTATTATCGCTTAAACCAGAAACCGATACAAAACAAGGAGGATATAACCTCATGAGCAACACCGAAAAAAATATCCATGTAAAAACACAGATCACCACCGCCTTTTTAGACCTGCTTGGCCAAAAGGAATTCAAAGATATCTCCATCAGCGAGATTACCTCAGCCGCAAAGGTCAGCCGCGTCTCCTTCTACCGCAATTATGGAGAAAAAGAGGACATACTGCGCACATATATCAAACAGCTCTTTGGCGCCTGGCGAAAGGATGATAACACAATCCCTGAACATTCCGATTCAGATAACCTGAGACGTCTGTTCGGCCATCTAATCGAATACAAGGACTTCTACCTCCTGCTTTGCAAACGGAACCTTCTCCATCTCCTCAAAGATATCCTTGTAGAAATCTACGGGCCGAAGCCGGAGGAATCCAACTTTGGCGCATATACGGCGGCATTTCTCTCCTATGGTCTTTATGGCTGGATTGAGGAATGGTTTGCCAGAGGTATGGAGGAATCCGCCTGGGAAATGACCGAGCTTCTCAAAATCGGGATTTAACCCCATCCATATTACATCGCCATATTACCAGTCCCCACATAGCGGATACCGTTCTCAAATACCCTTTTTCCTCCCAGGGTAACCAATTTTACATCGCCAAGCCTGGTGATATCCTTACTCAGATCCCCGCCTACCACCAGAAGATCCGCGTCAAGCCCCTCCTTCACCAGGCCTCTTTCCTCCTCCACGCCAAGAACCCTGGCCGGATTTGAGGTCGCGGTCTGTATCGCCTGGGCGGGAGTAATCCCATACTCCACCATATACTCAAGTTCCCGATTCAGAGGCAAAAGGGGCGACCCATACATCACCATATCCGTTCCCGCAATCACCGTCACACCCGTATCATAAAATTCTTTGAAATGCTCCCGATATGCCTTATATGCAGGCTCAAAATACTGGTAATCCTTCATCTCCTTCTGCATCACCGGATCAGTGGCAGGCGCGCCCGCATGCTTCTCCATATTCTCCTTACAGATATCATAAAGCAAGGTATAGGCCATGATGGTGGGCGTCCAGGCAATCCCCTTTTCTGCCATCTGCTTCGCATGGTCAAGGGTCATGAAGGTCGCATGTTCAATGGTGTCAAAGCCCGCGTCAATACACATCTGGATTCCCGGATTCGTCCCTGCATGGACGCCGCACTTAATTCCCCTTCTGTGGCACTCGTCCACAGCCGCATCTAACTCCTCCTGGGTCAACTCCGGCGTGTGGGTTCGATGGGTGGTCAAGACCTTCACCCACTCTGCCCCATCGCGAATCTGCTTTCGTATCTCTTTTCTTACCTCCCAGGGCCCGTCAACCTGCTCAACCTCCTCCCAGGCATGGCCGCCGGTCATACAGATTCCGGTATCCGTGTGGGTTATCCTGGGAACGGTGACAAATCCCTTCTCCGCCGCCAGCTTTAAGTTCTTACAGACGCCGTGGGCAGACGACATATCCCTGACAGACGTAATCCCCCGTTCAAACGCCGCCTGAGCGTGCTGAAGGGCATAGAGCATAATCAACTGCGGCCCATAGTTAAAGCCGTCCGGCTGAGAATACCAGTAGCCCAGATGAACGTGCATATCGCATAGCCCCGGAAGAAGGGTCGCGTCGCCATAGTCCTTCACCTCCTCCTTGGGACATGCCCTCACAAGCTCTGTAACCGGTGCAATTTTCTGAATCTTTCCGTCTGCACCCGTAAGCACCGCCTGGTTCTCAAGTACGGTTTTTCCGTCCCCTGTCATTAAATATCTTGCCGCTATAATCATCCTTTTATCTCCTTTGGGCCTACTTCTGATTCCGAAACTGCATCGGCGTGGTATTATAAGCCTTCTTAAACATCCGGTTAAAATGCTCTACATTCTGGTATCCTACGGACAGCGCAATGTTCTCCACCGTCATATTGCTGCTCTTAAGCAGCGCCTTTGCCTTCTTCATGCGGATTTTCTTCACCAGCTCTCCGAAGGTCAGGCCGGATTTTTCCTTAATATACTTAGAAATATACGGCTTTGACAGATAGAACTTCTCCGCTAAATCATCCAGTGTGATATCGATATAATTTGCCTGGATATAATTCATGATCTCAATCATCCGTTCATCCTTACATCCGTCAGCGCTGCCAATCTCCTCAATCTTATTTACAGCCACCGTCAGCGCCTCCATGGAGGACTTAATAATATCCGCGTCGATTCCCACGCCCCAGAAGGTCTTGCCATTGCAGACAATCCCCACATAGGCAACCGCCTTGGAGGAGGAACCCCTGGTCAGAGAATGTTCCTCATAGAAGCGGAGTTCATAGCTGATATTGAAATACTGCTTAATAGCATTGCTGACCGCATCCAGACGTCCGTTTCCCATAGCAGTAATCACCCTTGCCTCGCCGCCGTGGTTGATGGTCACATCCGCCGTGATACCGTCCACCTGCCTGAAATGGCACTCGTCGATATGGAAAACGGGCCTTGTGTTGATATAGTGGTCTGAGAAAATCTGATATACCCAGTCCGGCGTCAACTCCTTGTGTGCCTTGTCTGACACATCCTTTACCAGATAGCCCACTTCTTCCCGCATCTTCTGGGGTAGATTGATGCCATGGCTCTGCTTCAGAATATAATTCACGCCTCCCTTTCCTGACTGGCTGTTGATACGAATCACATCTGAATCGTATCTTCTTCCCACATCCTGAGGGTCAATGGGAAGGTACGGAACCGTCCACGTCTCGCACTCCTTCTCCTCCCTCCAGGTCATGCCCTTGGCAATGGCATCCTGATGTGAGCCGGAAAATGCGGTAAACACCAAATCTCCCGCGTAAGGCTGCCGTTCGTACACATGCATCCTGGTAAGGCGCTCATAGGTCTCACGGATGTGCTTCATGTCCGAGAAATCCAATCCAGGATCTACGCCGTGGGAGTACATATTCATCCCCATAGTCACAATATCCACATTACCGGTACGCTCGCCATTGCCAAAAAGCGTCCCCTCAATACGGTCAGCCCCGGCCAGGATTCCAAGCTCTGCCGTGGCAACGCCACAACCCCTGTCATTGTGAGGATGGAGACAGAGAATCACATTGTCCCTGTAATTGAGATGCTTATTCACATACTCCAACTGGCAGGCAAACACATGGGGCATGGCATTCTCCACAGTGGTAGGGATATTGATGATGGCCTTGTTGTCAGCCGTAGGCTTCCACACATCCAGAACCGCATTGCAGACCTCCACTGCATAATCCACCTCAGTCCCCGGAAAGCTCTCCGGACTGTACTGGAAGGTAAAATTCCCGTCCGTCTCAGACGCCAGCTCTAACAGAAGACGGGCCCCTTCAATGGCAATCTGTTTAATCTCCTCCCTGCTCTTTCTGAATACCTGCTCACGCTGAGCAACCGACGTAGAGTTATACAGATGCACCACCGCATGGGGCGCTCCCTTAACCGCCTCAAAGGTCTTCTTAATGATGTGCTCGCGTGCTTGGGTCAACACCTGCACCGTCACGTCATCCGGAATCATGTCTTTCTCAATCAGTGTCCGCATAAACTGATATTCCGTCTCAGACGCCGCCGGAAATCCCACCTCAATCTCCTTAAACCCGATATCCACCAACATCTGAAAGAACTCCAGCTTCTCCTCAAGGCTCATAGGCTCAATCAAAGCCTGGTTCCCGTCGCGCAGATCCACGCTGCACCACATAGGCGGTTTGTCAACATACTCCTTCTTCACCCAGTCGTAGGTTACCTCTGGCGGCATAAAATAGGTTCTCTCATATTTCTTACAATTCTTCATAACTTCTGCTCTCTCCTTGTATAATATTAATCAAAACTATTGCTCTTTTTTAACACTCTCTTATCCTAACATAAGAACAACAAAAAGGAAAGTGATAATTTTAATCACTTTCCTTGATATATTTTGTTGCTATTCACACCTACGGTGTTCACAGCAACGAATCCGGCCTATTTAAAGTTGCCTTACGGCAAGAGGCCGGATTCAGCACCGCTTTTTGTGTTGGCCTGTGACCGTGCAGCACAGTGCACGGTCCAGGAATGAACAGTCACATATTTTATCCTTTTTTACTCCTGAAGTGAAGACTTCTTTGTAATCGTCACCTTCTCATCATAGCAGGCGAAAATCTTCCCAAGTTCTTCCCCATCCTGCTTTTTGGTAAACAGGCTGATAACAGGGACAATCACCAGGCCGCCCACCATTGCAATCACACCCGAATTGATGGAGGATTTGAAAATATATCCAAGCACCGTACCCCATCCGGCCACGTCAACACCTCCCAGAGTCACAAACAACTGCAAAAGCGCAATCCCGCAGCCCCAGAAAAAGCATACCACCACAGAAATCTTGGTAATCCCTTTCCAGTACAGCCCATACAGAAACGGCGCCAGAAACGCACCTGCAAGCGCGCCCCAGGACACGCCCATCATCTGGGCAATAAACGTCACCTCCGGATGTGCGTCCTTAAAAATAGCAATCACAGCCGATACCAGAATAAAGAACACAATAAAAATCCGCATAATCATTACCTGCTTCTTGTCCGACATTCCCTGCTTTGCAGCCGGTTTAATGACGTCCAGAGTAAAGGTAGAGCTAGAGGTCAGCACCAATGAAGACAGGGTAGACATGGACGCTGACAAAACCAGCACGATTACCACCGCAATCACCACCGACGGCAGAGTAGACAGCATGGTAGGAACAATGGTATCAAACAACGGTTTTCCCGTCGCCTCGTTCATCACCACTTTATCGCCGTACAGCCGCCCGAAGCCCCCCAGGAAATAGCATCCTCCTGCCACGATAATGGCAAACACCGTGGAAATCACCGTTCCCTTATGTATATCCTTCTCACTCTTAATCGCATAGAACTTACCCACCATCTGAGGCAGTCCCCATGTACCAAGGGAGGTTAAGACTACCACAAACAGAAGCGCCAGAGGATCCGGCCCAAGGAACGCCGAATACGCCCCCTCCCATCCTGCGTCGCCCGTAATGGACGCAAGTGTTTTCGTGGCCTCAAGTAAACCGCCGTTTTCGGACAACACAGCCCCAATCACGGCGCAGATGCCAAACAGCATAATGATTCCCTGAATAAAATCATTAATCGCCGTAGCCATATATCCGCCGAAAATCACGTAAAATCCCGTCAGCACAGCCATCACCGCAATCACCACCCAGTAGGGGATATCGAAAACCAGACCGAACAGGCTAGATAATCCATTGTAAAGGGAGGCAGTATAGGGAATCAGGAAAATAAATACGATGACCGAAGCCGCTACCTTAAGGGGCACAGAGTCAAACCGTTTTCCAAAAAAGTCCGGCATGGTCTTGGCATCCAAATGTTGGGTCATGACACGGGTTCTTCTTCCAAGAATGTTCCACGCAAGCAGCGAACCGATAAATGCATTGCCAAGGCCCGCCCAGGTAGCGGACATTCCAAAGTTCCAACCAAATTGCCCGGCATATCCCACGAAAATAACCGCCGAGAAGTAAGACGTTCCGAATGCAAACGCAGTCAGCCAGGGGCCGACGCCTCTGCCTCCCAACACAAACCCGTCTACATCTGTCGCATGCTTCCTTGAGTAGAACCCTACATAGATCATGACGGCAAAGAATATAACCAGCATAATCAGACATAATATTTCTTTTGACATCTCTCATTTCCTCCAAGCCATATATTTAGATTCGCTTTAAAACGCAACGCTTTAAACCGTCACACTTTAAAGCGCTAAATTATTCTTAAATATATTAGCACATACACTCATATCTGTCAACTTGTTTTTCAAAAAATATCAACAAATTTACAGAAAAATCGCAGAGTATATTACTCTGCGATCTTGGTTTACCAGTATATTGGTCTGCTTATTTAGTCGCTATTCTTTAATATAATCGAGTTCTGATATGTTGATGCCTGAAGCCGTAAGAATAACTTTTAATTCAATATAACGCCGTTTCATTCTTTTATATGCGTTAGAATCTTTGTCGGATTCTATCATATAATCTTGTAATCTTGAGAACTCTTCGACTGAGAGTTTTAACATCTCTTTTTCCGTTATATCCTCACCACCTTTTATAAGTGCCATTTACTTGCTACTTTTATTATATCAATCGGTGAGCTGAAAATAGAATAATACCCGCTTACCCTTGTGTTGCTAAAGATGAACGGGTATTCTTACTATTTGATACGCTTCTTACCGAATAAATACATAGAAATCATTCCAAAGGACAACAAAAGCAATACTCCCCACAACACGGCCTGGCTTTCATCTCCCGTCACCGGCGCTCTCCTTACGGCTACGCCCTCTGCAGAGTTCTGGTTCTGCTCTGCCTTTGGAGAGGAAGCAGGCGACACTTCATCTAACGCTACCACAAATGGTGAGAAACCGGAAACCGTAACAACCACTTCTCCGTTCTCCACCACAGGTGTAAACCTCTCCAATCCCTTACTGCTGTCATAGTGCAGAACAACCGTCTTCTTTCCATTGTATTGTTCCCCGACAGGAATACCAACCTCTGCCGTTTCGCCTTCTGCCAGACCTATTGTCAAACTAATGTCATATACTCCAAGAATAACCTTGTCTTTGACCGGCTCTATGTAAGTACGGTAAGGCTCGGAAGCCTTCGCAACCGCTTCAACCGTGCATGCAACTCCTTCACTGATTCCGCCGCGAACCCAGATACCTGTACTCTCATTCTTAACTGAAGGTGTCAAAGTTACTTCCGGTGTGGAAGTGTCTCCTGTGTTTCCGTCCTGCTCTGTGTCTGATTCCGTGCCAGTGCCGGATACAGGATTCAAATTGCCTTCTCCTGGCGCCGGACTCGGCGCATTATCTGTGCCTGCCACAGAATCCGTCCCTGGTGTCGGAGTTGTTACCGGCGGCGTCACCCCGTCTGGCGTCGGTTCTGGCGTTGGGGTCGTTACCGGCGGCGTCACTCCGTCTGGCGGCGGCTCTGGCGTCGGGGTCGTTACCGGCGGCGTCACTTCATCTGGCGGCGGCTCTGGCGTTGCCGCCGACTCGGTCACAGTAACCGCCTGTTCCGCCGACATAACAGTTTCTTCATATGTATAGGAAATCGCGACGCTTCCCGTACCTGCCTGAAGCGGCTCCTGGCTGTATGTAACCATTGCCGTCACATCCTCCTGTGAACCGTCGTCAAATCCTGCCGTCACAACCATGCCTGCCGGCTCGAATACTTCGCCTGCCGTATATACTGTCTTTGCAGGCGCCTGGGAGATTGTGACAGACTGAAGCGCCTTCTTCGCCGCAACAGTTCCTCCCTGATTCACAACCGCCACATAATCTGAGTGTATGTAGGCAAACATCTGCTCAAACTGATACTCTCCTGTTTGGGTATTCAGCCCCGAACGCTCACCATTCAGCACACCGTCGCTCTGAATCCTGTAATATCCGTTCTCCGCTGCCATATCCTGAAGCAGCACAGCATAGTTGGAGTGCGTACCGGTCTTATACAGACTTGTTGAAGACTGGCTGCTACCATTGCGCACATTTACGCTGGTATGGCCCGTGGCAATGGGATCCTTGATACCGATGGTATAGGCATAGGCATCCCTGCTTCCTCCGTTCTGGTCCAGAAGCCAGATAATATTCGCCGCCTTCTCGCCCCAATAAGGGTCAGAGGCATATTTCACATTCACTCCGCTGGCCTTATTACCAAGGAAACCGCCTCTGTATGTCCCTCCCCTGGGATTCAGATATTTTCTGGACATCCAGCCGTCCGCAAACTGGCGGATACATTCCTCCACACTTGCATAGGTGTTGGCGCTGGTTCCTGGAGACGCGTCCACGGCGTTCAGCCCGAACAGGTTATTCTTATTCTGGCAAATACTGCTTGTCCCCCATCCGCTTTCATTTGCCGCAATTCCGGTCATGATGAGCGCATTTACCCCGTAGGTATTCTGGCTGTTGGTAAAATAATCTCCGGTACTATTTAACTTCGAAGAACCATTTACCTTTCCTGCCATCAGGCTGTTAAGCTCTTGCCCTCTGTATGAGGTTCTGCTGCGAAACGGCAGATATTGGTAATAGTTGTAATAGGGATTTCCCGCATTCACAGAAGATGCTCTTGTCTCATTCTGATAATCCCCTGTCATGGTTCCATAGTCTGTATAGAAATAATGTCCGTCATAGCTATAATATGTCGTCCCCGCCTGCAGGTATGACGGCGCGCTGCCATTATCCAGAGAAGTCACATGGCTTGCTTTCGTCATATCCTGAGTGATATAATGGCGCAGCCTTCCTCCCTCCACGGCATAATAACTGACGGACTCGGCGCTTGCAAAGTCCACCACCTGAACCTCGTCTGCCGCTACCTCTCCCACGACGCCTGACAGCATGAAACGAACCTTACTGCCGTTCGTCCCAAGGTAAGCGGCATCCGCGCCATATGCGCCGTTGGTATAGCCTGCCGCCCCTGTCCCATATTCCGTATAATTTGTAACTGCATTGCCCTTTGTCCGGAAATTGACCACCTTCACAGAAATATCCTGTGAATATGCGGCAATTCCTGGATCCTTAAGCTCTCCTCCCTCCTCGTCCACTTCAAAAATGTTACCGTCTTCATCCATAGCGGTAACCGCATCCAAACGCTGAGGGTTCTCATCCTCTAATCCTGATCCTGCAGATGTCTGCTCCCCTGACATTTCCTCTGCATGACTCGCTATGTCCGGCAGCGCCGCGCCAAGACATACAAGAAGTGTAAGTACCAGGAATCTTCTTATTTTTTGCAATTTCACTCCTCCTTTGCCCCTTATCAATTAAAATATGTCTGCTGGTACATTATTCATTTTATCACTTGCTGGTAAATTTTTCAATATATTAAGGAATTGTTAAGAGATGTCAAACCATTGACATACGTAATATTACGTATTATAATAAATACATGATAAGGAAAGGAGATTCAATAGATGCCATTAACACCAAAGGAAATCATTAAAATGCTGAAACAAAATGGTTTCATAGCTATCAGTCAAAACGGTTCCCACGTAAAATTAAAGAATCCTGAAACCGGAAAACAGGTAATCGTTCCTTATCACTCACAGGCCATGAAAAAAGGATTAGAGCAAGCAATATTAAAACAGGCGGGGCTAAAATAGCTCTGTCATTAAAAATGGAGGTATCTGCATGAACAGATTAGTATTTTATCCCGCTATTTTTCACAAAGCCGAGGAAGGAGGCTTCTGGATTACCTTCCCAGATATTCCAGAATGTCTTACCGAGGGAGACAATATGACACAGGCATATGAAATGGCTGCCAATGCACTCGGCCTGGCGCTCACATCACGCGAAGCTGAAAGCGAATCCTTACCAGAACCATCAGACCCTACTGATATTACAGTCGAAAAAGATGCTTTCCTTGTTGTAATCGAATTCGACCTACTGGCATATAAAAAAAGAACCAGCCCCCGGTCTGTTAAAAAAACGCTTAGTATTCCAGAATGGCTCAACGAGGAAGCTACTTCCATCGGCATAAATTTCTCTCAGGTTTTACAAGAGGCTCTTATGCAGAAATTGCAGATCAAATTCTGAAATTCCTGGAAACAGCGGGGTTCATCTCCCTTCTGTTTCCAGGGCACATCTTATCATAATGATTTATAAGATAATCAAATCCCCCTCCCCATCAGATAATCAATAAACTGCTGCGCCGTCCTCCCCGACAGCCCGCCGTGGCTCAACTCCCACTTATTTGCCTCAAGCAGCAGCTCATCCTCTGGCATCTCAATCCCGTTTCGCCTGGCAAGCTGCCGCACAATCTCCTGGAACTCCTTCTTCTCCGGCTTTCCAAAATAAATCGTCACACCAAATCTCGCCACTAAAGACAGCTTCTCCTGCACCGTATCATTGGTATGCAATTCCTCGTCTCTGTCCGCCTTATCCCGAAACGTCTCGCGAATCAGATGCCTCCGGTTGGATGTGGCATAGATTAAGATATTATCCGGCTTCCTCTCCAACCCGCCCTCAATCACAGCCTTCAGATACTTATATTCAATCTCGAATTCCTCGAAGGAAAGATCGTCCATATAGATAATAAACTTGTAATTGCGATTCTTAATCTGTGAAATGATATCGTTCAGATCCTGAAACTGGTGCTTGTACACCTCAATCATCCGAAGCCCCCTGTCATAATACTGATTCAGTATCGCCTTGATGGACGAGGATTTCCCTGTTCCGGCGTCGCCGAACAAGAGGCAGTTATTAGCCCGCCTTCCCGACACAAACGCCTCCGTATTGGCAATCAGCTTCTCCTTCGCAATCTCATACCCCACCAGGTCGTCAAGATGCACATGGGCAATCTTCGTAATGGGTACAATCCTGGCCCCGCCTTCCCCGTGTTCTATCCGAAACGCCTTGTGAAGCCCTAGTTTCCCCACGCCGAATTCCTTGTAAAACTGGGTCAGAATATCCTTAAACTCACCGGCATCCCCTGTCTGTGAAAGATTCCGGCTCAAATCACAGATTCTCTCCCGAATCCGCCTGTTAAACACCTTCCCGTGTCCGTCCATCCCCCGATAGTCAAGAAGCACAGACATGCACCCTGCCCCAAGGGCCTTAGCCATTTCTTTAAAATCATAGTCAAACATTTCCTTGAAAATCCCAAAGTCATGCTCTGCGACCTCGTTGATGCTGCCTGACACCTCCCCCACAATCTCGCAGGAGGTACTGTATGCATTTTCATGGCTTGCCAGAAGATAGGTCAGATAATTGTGCCACAGATTCCCCTCAAACCCATGGCTAGCCGCCATCTCCAGAAGCCCGTTTATACATTCAAACAACAGCCCCTTCAAATCCTCGGCATTATAATAGGTATTGCCATAATTCTCCATCAAAAACGTCATATCCGAAAGAAGCTTCCCTTCCTCCATATGCTTATACAAGATTAATTCATTGATTCTCATTTGCCCACTCCTCAAAATATATCCCTAATAGTTGCCAAGTATACGCAGACTCCGGCTCTCCTCCCTAAGCCCCCGAATCGCATTCTTCACCGCAGGCTGCGCGAGATTTCCCTCAAAATCCACGAAGAACCGATACTCCCAGTTCTTCCCTTCTACCGGCCTCGACTCAATCCTGGTCATATTCAAATCATTGTAGATAAAATGCGACAGCAGGTGGTAAAGCGAGCCACTCTCATGGGGCACCTCGAAGCAAATGCTGATTTTTTTAGCGTCCTTATGAAAAATCTTCTGGTTCGTCACCACGATAAACCGTGTGGAGTTATTAGGGTCGTCGTTGATATTGTCCTCAAGCACCTCAAGCCCGTGAATCTTCGCCGCATAGGCGCTGCACACGGCTGCCTGGCTCTTGTCTTTGTCCTCCATAATCTTCTTTGCCGCGATGGCCGTATTGGCCACGCTGATCTGCTGCCATCCGCTGTGCCCACAAAGGAAACGGGACGCCTGCATCAATGCAACCCCCTTGGAATACACTCGCTCAATATCCGAAAGCTTTGTCCCTTTCAGTCCCGCCAGGGTATGCGTAATGGGGATAATCGTCTCCCCCACGATATAATTTTCAAATTCCACCAGCAGGTCGTACATCTCGTCCACAGCTCCCGCCGTCGAATTCTCTATGGGAAGCACAGCAAAATCCGCCGCGCCTTCTTCAATCGCCTCCATCGCGTCCCGAAATGTGCGGACATAGAAGCTGTTGCATTTCTCCCCGAAATAATACTGCATCGCCGCCTGGCTGTACGCCCCTTCCGTCCCCGGAAATACCACCCTTGCATTCTGGGTATCCAAAGACTCCACCCCGATAAACGGCAGGCGGCCAAGCGCGCCCGCCTCCACCAGCTTCCGGTACTGAACCTTCCGGCTCATTGCCATCAACTGCTCGAACAACTCCTTAACGCCCTTCTTATTAAACTCCGTCGTCGCCTTACCCGCCACGTCCGCAAGCTTTTCCCGTTCCCTCTGGCGGTCAAATATCTTCATTCCGTTCTGAATCTTATAATCTCCCACTTCGCCGCCTAAGCGCACTCTTTCCTCAAACAGCCTTACAATCTCATCGTCAACCGCATCTATCTGTACCCTCAATTCCGCTAATGTTGCCATGTCACTTTCTCCTTGATTTTTATTTTTTACTCATAACATGAGGTATTATAATACATTTCCTGTATAAAATCCACATCCCTTTGCCATACTTAATCCTATGAGACATAATTTCCTGACCTGCGGGACCACGGGATGGTGCATGGAGATTCTGTTCACAGGACTTCACTCCCTTAAGGTCGAAAACCCGAAGCTAACCGGGAACACCTCCATCTGGATGTTCCCCATTTATGGCTGCGCAAGCTTCTTGGCGCCCATCTGCCGGCTGCTTAAAGGAAAAAGCCTGTTATTGCGTGGAGGCGTATACACCTGCTGCATCTTCTGCGGCGAATATGTGACCGGCTCCCTCCTTAAGAAATTTGACGCATGCCCCTGGGATTACAGCGAAGCCCCTTTAAATTTCAAAGGCTTAATTCGCCTGGATTACGCGCCTCTCTGGTTCGGCGCCGGATTATTGTTTGAAAAAATCCTCATAAAACATTGAAAATCTTTCCCATTTGTTATATGATAATATGAAAGATTTTCAATGGGGAGGATAAGGCATGAATATCCGAGAATGTAATAGCCGCGCAAATTGCGTCTATATAGACAAGTCCTGCTTCGTCATTCATATTTTATATGGATGGCTGGTGATATTCATTTCTTTTCTTGTTGATAATTTTTTTATACAGTTTGACAATATTCTTCGTTTCTTGATTGATTCATTCATCCATTCATATACATTATCACTATTTTCCCCTGGCAGCCTTTATCGGGATGATATCTTATATGCGGCGTATGCCGCCCTTACCTGACATCATGGGGTCAAGCCTCAAGGCAGGCCCGTTGATGATATACATATATTTTTACATTTTTTCACTTACATCATAAGGAGGTTTTTATGAGACACTTAATGAGTCCGCTTGATTTTTCTGTTGAAGAATTGGATCGACTGATGAACCTGGCGGTTGACATCGAAGCCAACCCCGCCAAGTACGCACATGCCTGCGAGGGGAAGAAGCTGGCAACGCTTTTCTATGAGCCGAGCACACGGACACGGCTGAGCCATGAGGCTGCAATGCTGAACTTAGGCGGCAGCGTCCTTGGCTTCTCATCTGCGGAGTCCAGTTCTGCCGCCAAGGGGGAGAGCGTTTCCGACACCATACGCACCGTTTCCTGCTACGCGGATATCTGTGCCATGCGTCATCCCAAGGAGGGCGCGCCCATGGTTGCCTGCCAGCACTCCTCCATTCCGGTGATTAATGCCGGAGACGGAGGGCATCAGCACCCTACCCAGACATTGACCGACCTGCTTACCATCCGCAGCTTAAAGGGCCGTCTTAACGACATGGTAATCGGCCTGTGCGGGGATCTGAAATTCGGGCGTACCGTCCATTCGCTGATCCATGCCCTGGTAAGGTATCCAGGAATCAAGTTCATCCTGATCTCTCCGGAAGAATTAAGGCTTCCCGGCTACATGCGCTTTGACGTACTGGATAAGGGGAATATCCCGTACAAAGAAGTTGTCCGGCTTGAGGACGCGCTGCCGAAGCTGGATCTGCTCTACATGACCCGCGTACAGAAGGAACGTTTCTTTAACGAAGAAGACTACGTGCGCATGAAGGATTTCTACATCTTAGATTCCAAGAAAATGGACCTGGCGCCTAAGGATATGTATGTGCTTCACCCGCTTCCGCGTGTCAACGAGATTTCCGTCGAGGTGGACAACGACCCCAGGGCGGCTTATTTCAAACAGACCAAGTACGGCGTCTATATCCGGATGGCGCTCATCCTGACGCTGCTCAATATCGAAGTCTAGGAGGGAAGATCATGTTAAAAAATACACTGAATGTCGGACGTATCGAGGAAGGTTTCGTATTAGACCATATACAGGCAGGCCGCAGCATGGACATTTACAAATATCTCCATCTGGACAAATTAGACTGCTGCGTTGCCATTATCAAGAATGCCAAGAGCAACAAGATGGGTAAGAAGGACATCATGAAGATTGAGTGTCCCATTGATTTTATTGATTTGGATGTTCTGGGCTTCATTGATCACAATATTACCATCAATCTCATCAAGGATTCCGAGATTGTAGCCAAGAAGTGTCTGCATCTCCCAAGGGAGATAACCAACATTATCCGCTGCAAGAATCCAAGGTGCATCACCTCCATCGAGCAGGGGTTAGACCACGTATTTGTGCTGACCGACCCTGAGAAGGAGATCTACCGCTGCAAATACTGTGAAGAAAAGTATCACGGGAAATTAAAATAAATGCTGCAAGCAAGACGATAAGCCGGGTTATGTCGTTGGGTAATCATCTATCTAGCCCCGCCGTTGCCGGCGGGGTCAAGCAACCTACCTAAGACGTGACGGGCCGCCACATCGTCTTTTTCCGGTCTTGCTTCGGATGGGGTTTACATGTGCCCCTGCCGTTACCGGCAGGGCGGTAGTCTCTTACACTGCCCTTCCACCCTTACCATATACATGGCGGTTCATTTCTGTTGCACTTTCCTTGGAGTCGCCTCCACCGGACGTTATCCGGCATCCTGCCCTGTGAAGCCCGGACTTTCCTCATCTGCCGCCTTTCGGCCCGGCAGACGCGATTACCTGTCTTACTTGCAATGCATCTAATATAACATAGAATCCTCAAAAAAACAATCACCGAAAGCTCTTAATCCAGTTAATCAGGGAATCATGGTACACATTGTCCGTGACATCCCTCCTCATCTGGTCTGTAACCGATCCGTTCTTCTCCATCATGGCAAGAATCGCCTCCTGAAGTCCCGCAATCCTTCCCTTCTCAAAAGCCTCCTGGTACTTTGTATCCTCATATGGCTTATCCTCGGCAGCGTCGGCCTTTTTAAGGCTCTCCATCGCCTCGTCAATCAGCTTCTCCGCAACGGTATCCAATGTATCTCTGGAATCAAGCTTCGCTTTCTTCTCTGTTACGGACTCCATCATTGCCTCGGTCACCTTCTCGTCCACAATCTTGGCAGCAGCCATGGCATTCTCCTCGGTCACAATCTGAGGCGTTACTTTCGCCGCTTTTTCCGCCTTCTCTGTGGCTTTCTCGATAGCCTCGACCTTTGCGTCGGCATCATTCTTTGTGCCGGGCTTTCCTGAATCCGCAACGGCTCCAGGCTTGCCCGCCTGTCCCTCGGATAAAGGAACCCAGATCTCACCGGAATTAGCCCTCACGCTGACGGTAATACAGCCGTTATTCACAGCCACCTTTTCTCCGGACAAGGCGCCCACATATGCCTCCCCAGTCCCCGCAGGAAGGCTCATGGTAAAATCATTGTCGTCGTTATTGACCGTGACGATAACGGATTTCCCCTCATAGTCTCTTGAAAAGGCATACTGCCGGTTTGTCAGCGCAAGCTCTCTGTAATCTCCGTAGGAGAGCGCAGGAATACTCTGACGAACCTTCCCCAAAACCGCAATCAGCCTGGTATACGGATTCTCCTCACTGGCATGCTCATAATCCCTAAGGGACAGCGCGGGTCTTAAGGAATCGTCGGAGTGCCTCTCCTTGCGCCCCTCAATCCCGAACTCCGAGCCATAATAAATAGAAGGGATTCCAGGAAGCGTATAGAGCAGGACATGCACCGGCGCAAAATGCGCCTTATTATTCAGCTTCGTATAGATGCGCTCTACGTCGTGGTTGTCCACAAAATTATAGAGCTTAAGCCCCTCCGGACGGTTGCCTCCCATACCGTAGAGCCTTTTTACCGTATGTGCAATCTCAAAATAATTGTGGTCGTTATGCCCTGAATACAGGGCTTTATGCAGATGATAATTGGTAACCGAGTGCAGTGTCCCCTCATTCACCCATCGGTTATAATCCCCGTGGATGACCTCGCCCATCAGCCAGAAGTCCGGCTTCACCTCATTGGCTACCTGCCTGAGAGACTTCATATATTCAAAATCCAGCACATCCGCCGCATCCAGACGAATCCCGTCCACGTCGAATTCCTTTACCCAGAAACGAATGACATCACCAATATAATCCCTCACCTGGGGATTTTGCTGGTTCAGCTTCGCAAGGAGATCATAGCCTCCCCAATTCTCATAGGAAAACCCATCGTTAAACTCATTATTTCCCCAAAAATTCACGTTCCGGTACCAGTCCTTGTACCGGGAATTCTCCCTGTTCTTCTTGATATCCTGAAACGCGAAAAAATCCCGTCCGGTGTGGTTGAACACCCCGTCGAAAATGACCTTCACGCCCTGGCTGTGACACTCCTTCACAAATCCGGTCAGATCCTCATTGGTTCCAAGACGGCTATCCAGCTTCTTGTAATCCGTCGTCTCGTATCCATGGCCCACGGACTCAAAAAGGGGGCCGATATAGATTGCGTTGCAGCCAATCTCCTTAATATGGGCTATCCACGGCAAGAGCGTGTTCAGACGGTGCTCTGGCTCTCCGTAAGAATTCTGCTTCGGCGCGCCGGTAAGCCCCAACGGATAAATGTGATAAAATACTGCCTCATCATACCATGCCATCGTTATCCGTACCTCCTAAAAAATATTTCCCATATCACGTGCGTGATACTTTTATAGTTTACCATAAAATCCCCGCAGCCGCCACAGGTAATCCAGATATCACCCAATCTGGTATATAATGCTTAAGCCTCACCCAACACGTCCTCAATGAGATTAGCGCCGTCCGCCGCACCTGTGGCCAGTGCGTCGCACCGTTCATTCTGAGGGTGGCCGTCATGGCCCTTGACCCAGATAAATGTAACCCTGTGCTTCTCCTTTGCCGTCAAAAGCCGCTTCCACAAATCCACATTCTTCACCGGCTCATTCTTTCCCCGCCTCCAGTTCTTCTTAATCCAGCCGTCAATCCAGTGCTGGTTAAAAGCATTGACCACGTACTGGGAATCCGAATACAACTCCACCTCACAGGGACGGTTCAGGGCCTCAAGCCCCGCAATCACAGCCATCAACTCCATCCGGTTGTTGGTCGTCTTTTTGTAGCCCTGGGACAACTCCTTTGTATGCAGCTCTCCCTTTGTATCCACATATTCCAGCACAGTCCCGTAGCCGCCCGGCCCGTCCGGATTCCCTCTGGCCGCGCCGTCTGTATAAATCTTCACCTTCATCCTGCTTCTCCTCCCCCGTCAATCACACCTCAAAGCTCTGCTGGGGCTTTGATACCTTCATTACCCTGTCACGGTACGGCTCTGACACAGAGTCCGCAGTCAATCTGTCATAAACGTCATATTCCTCCCAGAAATGCATGGGAAAAGCACAGCCTGTCCTGGTGTGGCGCATAAAATAATCGAACCCCCACGCATACTGCCCCTCCTGCCTGGGATCCAGCGGCAGAAACGCCACATCCAGAATCTCTCCTTCTAGCTTTTCCATCTCATGCAAGAACCTGCGGCGCATCATCTCGTTGTAAACCTTGGTCTCCTCCTCCCAATGCCACCAGTTCAGGTCTCCTGCGTGGTAAATCCTTCTTACTCCTGCCTGCACCAGAAACGCCACGCCCTCGTCGGTAGAGCGAAGGGTCCGAAGCTTCATGCCGTCAAGGACCGCCTCCTGACAAGGCCCTATAACGGTACACCTTCCCTCTGGCCCTTTCACCTCTATATCATCCGAGAGAATATAGTGAATATCCGGATATTGGCTCTGCCAGTCAAAAATCAACGGATTAAAATGGTCATAATGTCTGTGGCTTGCGAATACATAGACCTTTGCTCTCTTTAAAGAATCGGGAAGCTCTCCTTCATAATAATCGAAAACCAGCGCCCTGCCGGCTTCCTCCACCACGTACCCGCTGTGTTTTAAATATGTAATCCTCATACTTTTTGTATCTCCTTATTACGCCTCTCCCTGAATCACTTCTACTGCATGGACTAACTCCGGCAGAATATATTTCAGAGTCTCACGAACCGCCTGCGCCTTCCCCGGAAGGTTCACAATCAGCACCTCCTTACGAATACCGGCAGCGCTTCGGTTCAGCATGGCACGCTTGGTCATCTTCATGGTATGGGCGCGCATTGCCTCCGGAATTCCAAGGATGGGCTTCTCAATAATATCCATGGTTGCCTCCGGCGTACAGTCTAAAGGCCCGCAGCCTGCGCCGCCTGTGGTCAGAATAAGGTCTGTCACGAATGTATCGGCCAGGCTTGCCATAATCCTCCCCAGTACCTCCCTGTCGTTTGGAAGGGCGCGCATGAAAACAATCTCGAAGCCCGCCTCCTCCATCATCTCCATGATTGCCTCCCCACTCTCATTCTCCCCAATTCCTCTGTATATCTCCGTACTCGCCGTAATAATCGCAACTCTCATATCATACCTCCGTAATCTGCCGGAAACCCCTGTATTAAGGAATCTCCTCTTTATCCATAGAAACCTCGTTAGAAAAAGGCAGAAAGCCCATGAAAAACTCACGGACTTTACCCTGTAATTTCCAAAATAATCATAGCAAATAATACCAGAAGTGTAAAGCATTTTACATCAGATAATAATGCAGACTAAGCCTCCGTTGCTGTCATTGACAATCTTCTGCATGGTATCCTGGAGTTTCTCCTGGCTCTCGTCATTAATCATTGCCATCTTATTCTGCATTCCGTCCATCACCAACTCCTCGATGGATTTTCCAAAGATGTTGGTTCCCCAGATACCCTCCTCGCTCTCTTTTGCATCCTTGATATAACGGATTAAATCCTGGGCCTGCTGTTCATTTCCCACGATGGGCGCAATCTCCGTCTCAATATTGGCGCGAATCAGATGTATAGAAGGCGCCTCCGAGTGAATCTTAACCCCGTACTTGTTCCCCTGCTTAATGATGCTCGGCTCATCCAGGGTAATCTCCTCCTTCTGAGGGCTGACCACGCCGTACCCCCGCATCCGCACCGAGGCAAATGCATCCCTTACCCCTTCGTACTCTTTTTTCAGCTCTGACAGATTCTTCATGGCTGCCACCAGCTCATACTGTCCTGCAATATGTGTTCCCGTAAGCTCGCTTAACATCTCATAGTAGAACTTCTCCGCCACCTGTATGCGCACCTTCACACATCCGGTATCCATCTCGATGTGGTCTACCTTCATTTCCTCGATGTACATGCACTCCGGCATCTCGATTCCTGCCACAGCGTCCCTGATTTCTCCAAAACGGTTCAAAATATCTTTGATATGTACCAGCAATTCCTGCTTGATTTTGTGGTCCCTTGGCAGCATTTCCACCCATTTGGGGATAAAGAACTGCACCTCTGAAACCGGAAATTCATACAATACTGCCTCCATGATTCGAGTGATATCCTCCTCCTTCAACTGCTCACAGTTGACCGGAATGGCCTTGACGCCATACTGCTGCTCACATTCCTCTGCCGTCTGCCTCGCCTCGTCTGAGAAGGGCTTCTTGGAATTCACCAGCACCACAAAGGGTTTCCCTATACTCTGAAGCTCGCGGATGGTTTTCTCCGTCCCCTCGCGGTAGTTTTCCCGCGGGATATCCGTGATGCTGCCGTCCGTGGTGACCACAATCCCGATGGTGGAATGGTCATGGATAACTTTCCTGGTCCCGATTGCCGCTGCCTTGGTAAATGGAATCTCATGGTCAAACCAGGGGGTTTTCACCTGCCTCTCCTCGCCGCCCTCCACATGTCCGGACGCGCCCTCCACCATGTAACCCACGCAGTCAATCAGCCTGACCCGTACCTTCACATCCTCTGAAAGCCTGATCTCTGCCGCCTCCTTGGGAACGAATTTTGGCTCTGTGGTCATAATCGTCCGCCCCGACGCAGACTGAGGCAGCTCATCCTTTGTCCTCGCCTTGCCGTGCTCATCCTCCATAGCAGGCAGCACCAACACATCCATAAACCTTTTGATAAATGTAGATTTCCCCGTCCTTACCGGTCCTACGACTCCCATGTATATCTCTCCGTTTGTCCTGGCTTGTATATCTTTGTATAAATGATATTTTTCCATGCTTTTGCCCCTTCCGTCTGTGCTGTTAGAATATATGCATACTGTATATGGTTTAGAATACTTTTTCGCATTTGATTCTTTTTTTCACATTTGTTAAAATAAAATCAAAATAATATTTAAGGAGAAGGAAAATGGAAAGACATCAAATCACCGGACACACAGAGCTGATTGGATTAATGGCATATCCCATCAGACATTCCCAGTCGCCTGCAACCCACAACGCAGCCTACGAAAAATTAGGGCTTGACATTGTGAATCTTGCCTTCGAGGTAGACGCGCCAGAGCTTGAGGACGCCATCAGGGGTATGCGCGCGCTTAAGCTTCGGGGCTCTAACATCTCTATGCCCAACAAGACTATTGTACATAAATATCTGGACGAGGTTTCCCCTGCCGCCAAATTATGCGGCGCCGTCAACACGGTGGTCAATAAGGACGGATATCTGATTGGACATATCACGGACGGTATCGGCTACATGCAGTCCTTAAAGGATAACCAGATTGACCCTGTCGGCAAAAAGGTAACCATCGTAGGCTCTGGCGGAGCCGCCACCGCCGTACAGATTCAGGCGGCGTTAGACGGGGTTTCCGAGCTCTCCATCTTCGCAAGGGACGACCAATTCAAGGAAAATGCCGTAAAGACGGTGGAGAAGATTAATTCCAACACCGACTGCAAGGCGGCACTCTACCCCTTGGAGGACTTAAGCCTCCTAAAAGCAGAGATGGATACAAGCTACCTGTTCACCAACGCTACCGGCGTAGGGATGAAGCCATTGGAGGGACAGACCTATATACCGGATTCCTCCTTCTTCCGTCCGGATTTAATCGTAACAGACGTCATCTACTCCCCTCATATGACCCGTATGCTCGAAATGGCGAAGGAGGCCGGCTGTAAGATTATGAACGGACAGGGAATGATGCTGTTCCAGGCCATCGCCGCTATTGAGCTGATGCTTGGACAGCGTGTGGACAGTGAATATATGAAGGAAAAACTTGGAATCCGCTACGAATATTAAGTTAGAAATAGGAGAATGGAATGGCTATGAATACATTAAAAGTAAGGAATCTGGTACTTGGGGAGGGCATACCCGCCGTCTGTATCCCCAATGTGGGAAAGACCCGCGAAGAAATCATTTCCCTGACAAAAAAATATAAAAATATGCCTATGGATTTGATGGAATGGCGGGCCGACTGGTTCGACGAGGTGGAAAATACGGAAAAAGTAATGGAGGTTCTAAAAGAGGTTCGGAAAACTCTTGGCGACACTCCCCTTTTATTTACCTTCCGCACGAAAAAAGAAGGGGGAGTTTGCGAGCTGGATGTAAACGCCTATGTTTCCTTAAACAAGGCTGTGGCCGCCTCAAAAATGGCAGACCTCATTGATGTGGAAATCTTCACAGGAGACGAGCTTGTGACGGACTTAATCGCCGCTATCCATGGCTGCAATACAAAAGTCGTGGCCTCCAACCACGATTTTGACAAGACGCCTGCCAAGGCTGACATCATATACCGCCTGCGCAAGATGCAGGACATGGGGGCTGACATTCCCAAGATTGCCGTGATGCCAAGGAATAAGAAGGATGTTCTCACTCTCCTCGCGGCCACGGAGGAGATGGCGTCCGACTATGCAGACCGCCCGATTATCACCATGTCAATGGCGGGCATGGGCAGCATAAGCCGCCTTGCCTGCGAGGTGTTCGGGTCCTGCCTGACCTTCGGGTCCGGCGACCAGGCTTCCGCCCCAGGGCAGATTCCGGCAGACGAGCTGTATGGCGTTCTTAAGACTGTACATCAGGCGTTATAAACATGTCGGTACACGAAGCTTTTCTCAAAAACAGGGGCAGGCCGAGATTCCAAATTCTCGGTCTGCCCACATCTATTTTCTACACATTAGCCGCCTTCTCCATAGTCAGCCTCTTAATTTCTTCTTCCCGCTTCGCGTCAATCTCCTCCAGCTCATCTGTTGTAAGGACTCCAAGCTTCTTCTTCTGGAAGTCCATGTTGGACAGCAGAAGATTCATTGCAAATCCAACTGCCAGAGCCCATCCTGAGCCTTTAAACGCCAGTACCGCCGCCATGACCCCCGCAATACTCTTGTCTGTATTGGACTTACAGTATTCCATACCGATACGGGCGCAGACGTATGCCTGGAACAAAAGCGTAATCGCAGAGCCAACTCCCATGATGGGCCTCATAAACGAAACGATAGGCACCAGAATCACGCTTAAGAAGGTTGCCATACGGAATGAACTCATTCCGCCGATTAACGACTTCATGGCCTTCTTTCCCTCACGGTAACGCATGGCTACGGAAACCGTCATTCCTACCCACAGCGGGCCAGACAGGGGCGGGAACGGTGCAAAAATCGCCAGAATCAGGTTTCTAAGGCCGCTGATTAAGTTGGAACGGCTGGAATTAAAGTCAATATATTCGTCGTCCCTGCTCTCCTTGGCCTCCTTTACCAGCGTCTCAGAGGTAACAAAATCACCGAACGCCAGTACATAGCAGATTAACGCCAAAGGCAATGCCTGGATAAACATGGACAGAGGCGGAAATCCTACTGAAAAAATACTCACGGTCCGGAACATATCCCCAAAATCCGGAATCCGGATGAATGTCCCCAGTTCCAGCACCGGCTTTGCCAGCTCTCCTAAGATAATCCCCATCAGCATAGCCACCAGATAGGGAAACAGATTACCGTATTTCGCCATCACATCCAAAATTTTAATCTTATCCCGCTTCTTCTCACAAAACGGCGAGAAGCTAAGGAAGGCGAGAAGCAGCGTACCTGAAAGGGTTGCCACGGGCGCAGTCATAAGCTGGCTGTCTTGTGCGAACTGCCCCTGGATGACTGTGATGGGCGCAGCAAGCAGAATTCCGCCCTTCACAGAGGTGGGAACCTTGCGCACAAACCGGTCCGCTAACTTGGTGACTCCCATAAACAGGAAGATAAAGGCCACCAACAACTGGACTGCTATCATTGCCTGTATCCTCTTTGGCCCCTGCTCAAATCCCTCCAGAAACGCCAGAGTAAAGGGCAGCGTCGGTGTAATCCACCCAGGCACCACCGGATCTCCAAGCCACCCGTGAAGCATGTACAGGCTTACCTCCAGAATAACGCAACTCCAGGCAAGCTCGTAAGGAAGCCCCAGACAGTCTGTCAGGTAGGGAATCGAACTGAGGGCCGTAGCGCCTAAGATTAACCCCTGGAAGAACTCCACGTACTCAATCCGGTAATGGATACCAGGGATTCTCCACTGAAACGGCCCCAAAGGAATATAAGGAAGCTCATTTGCTCTCCTGCTCGTCTTCATATTCATTTTTGAGACTCCTCCTTCATCAATTTTGTCTATCTTTTAACAAAAAAAGGGTAAAAAATAGGGCTGTCTTTTCCAAACAGCCCATTTAATTATAATGCGCTTTCTCCAAAAATCTTCTTATGTTGTGTAACCAAGAACAGAGAACTTGCAATGGCAAGGCCGGCAAACACCAACAGCATAACCATCAGCGTATATACTGCGCTGCTTTCTCCGGATGCCTTTGTAAGCTGTCCGGCAACAACCGGAATCGTATAGGAGGCAGCGCCCATGAAGGTATAATAAATACCTGTATTTCTCCCTTTCGGGCCGGGATTAAACATCTGTACAACGCCAAGTCCCGTCTGAAGCGCGCCGCCTGCCGCAAAGAAGCCTAACAGCGCGATTGCAACATAGATAATCGCCACCTGATGGATAAACAGCACCCCTGCAAGGGCTACCGCCGTCATAATGGAATCGATTAACACAATCTTAAGAGGATTCCATTTTAACTTCGCCATCATGAACGCCCAGAACAGAACCGCCAGAATTGAGCCCACCGTATAGATGGAGGTCATACCTGCTGACTGCATTTCCGTAAGGCCGCACACGGACAGGCCGAACGCCTTGGTATACTGCTGTGCGCCGTACATGATTGCCATACACAAGAAGGCATAGAACATAACCAGGAATTTTACGAACATGCTTGGTTTTACCAGCATCCGGTCCTTAGCCGCCTGAATCTCTGCCGCAACCGCGTCTTGCCCTTTTTCGTTTCCCGACGCCGCCTTCTTCTGGTCGTCATACACAAACGGCGCGATAACCGCAAGAACCACACAGACAACGGACATCACAAGGGGAAGGATGACGTTCATCTTCCAATTTCCGGCGTCCGCCATCTTTACTACAAAGAGGGGGTACACCATACCGGATAAAGAAACGAAAAACTTGATTCCAATGAGAGCCGCGCCCGGCGCCGCCGGATATGCCTCCTGTACCGCCGGATAACCTGCCGCGTCCCAGAAGCCAGAGGTTGCTACACCTGTAATAAAAGCGCACACCAGGGCTATTGTCTGGTTTCCGGTTGTCATTAATCCTGCAAAACAAACTACATAGAGTGCCGCGCCTGCAATCATCATCTTCTTGCGCCCCACGCGGTCAGACACCTCTCCGCCAATCCACACGCTGATGAATTTCCCAAGCCCTACCGCTGCAACCGCAGAGCTTACCGCCGCAAGGCCGGCCGCATAAGCAGAGGAATCCGGCGTACCCATGTCAAATCCCCATTGCTTCGCAAAATTGATGTTATTCTGTGAAAGTATAATCGCCTGGATACCATGTGTCAGATAACACATATAAACACAGATGATCGACCATAAATATTTTTTTGCTTTCATCTTTTCATCCCTTCCGTCCGGCACTATTTCGCCTGCTGTGCCTGAAATTCCTGATACTCCTTCAGAGGCATGGCCTTTCCTACGAATAATTCATAGTTTACGGCGCCCTGCTGCTGAAGCATGCCCACGCCGCCGATTGCCTTTAAGCCGGCCTCCTCAGCCTCAAGGATCATCCTGGTTTTCTCCGGACTGTATACCGTGTCTGCAACTACCAGGTCTTTGCGGAATAAAGACTTGTCAACCAATGTCACGTCTTCATGAGGCTTCATGCCCATAATCGTCGCATTAACCAGGATATCACAGTTGTTGATTGCTTCCGCAAGCTTCTCCTTGTCAGCTAAGTCGTTCACCGTTACCGTACATTCCGGACATTTCTCTGCTAATTTTGCCTTGGTACCCTCTGCTCTTTCGTAGAACTCGTCCTTCATATTGAAGATATTCACTTCTTTTGCGCCGTCTAAAGCAAGCTGGACGTGGATTGCCGTCGCTGCCCCGCCTGCGCCTAACACTACCACCTTTTTATCCTTCACTGGAACGCCGTTTAATTCAAGATTCTTAACGAAGCCTACGCCGTCCGTAATATGTCCGGTGAGCACGCCGCCGTCGTTGACAAACACGTTACATGCGCCGATAATCTCCGCTGCCGGTGATAATTTGTCAACCAGCTTGGCCGCAATGTTCTTACAGGGCATGGTAAAATTCCCGCCCCGCATATTCAGAAGCTTAATCGTCTCGATTACCTTTGGCATCTGCTCTACGTTTACGTCAAACGCAAGATAAGCATAGTCAAGGCCGTCGTGCTGGAAGCTAAAGTTATACATTGCCGGTGAACCGGAGTGTCCCACCGGTGTCCCGAATAATCCCATAAGACCTGTATGTCCTGAAATCCGTTTCTCCATCTTTTTCTTTCTCCTTTTGCGCTTTAAACTATGTTAAATCTGTACGGCCGCCCCGTAGGCTTCCTTCGTGGCATCCAACGCCCGACGCGCCCTGGTAGCGTCTCCAATCACATAAACCTCCTGGCCCATTTCCTCCAACTGCTCGGCAAACGGATTGTAATTACGGAATCCCATGGAAAGGATTACGGAATCAAAGCCTCTCGCCTCATGGCGCGTTCCGTCCGGCGACTCATACTCCACACCGTCCTCATAGAACTTGCACACCTTCGCGCTGGTAATCTCCTGAATCTTATATTCCTCGAAGTCCTTCATCAAATATTTTCTGTGCTCGGAAATCACATCCGCACCCACGGTATCACGGAATTCGATGACCGTTACATCATGCTTCTGCTCTCCTAAGAATGCCGCCGTCTCACAGCCCACCATACCGCCGCCTACGACAAGAACCTTCTTTCCTGCTGCCCTCTTACCGGATAACAGGTCTGAGCCGTGGATGATTGCCGGATTGTCGATTCCCTCGATGGGGAGAATTAAAGTCTTGGAACCGGTAGCCACAATCACAGCATCCGGCTTCTCGGCCTTCACAAACTCCAAATCCACTTCTTTATTCTTTACAAGCTTTACGCCGTCTTTTTCGCATCTTGCAATGTAGCTGCGGAGCATGTTGGTGATATCGCCTTTTCCCGGCGGATACGCTGCCAACCGCATGTTGCCGCCCAAAATATCGCTGCCCTCGTAAAGCGTAACCTCATGGCCTCTCTCGGCACAGAGAAACGCCGCGCTTAAGCCGGCGACGCCGCCGCCGATTACCATAACCTTTTTGGCATGTTCTGCCTTCTTAAGCCCCTCTGCCTCGTGTCCCAGGAAAGGATTGGCCAGACAGCAGATAGGCTCGCCTTTATACATGTTTGCCACGCAGCCCTGGAGACAGGCGATACATGGAATCATGTCCTCAAGCCTCTCCTCCTGTGCTTTTTTCGGCATATGGGGATCTGCCAATGACTGACGGCCAAACGCCACCAGATCCGCCCGTCCCTGCTTCACCATAAGCTCTGCAAACTGAGGCTCTGTGTAACGGCCCACAGTAATTACAGGAATCGTAACCGCCTTCTTAATCTCTGTTACCAAATCTGCGGAGAAGCCTCCGTGAATCGTGGTCGGCGCCCACATATACTCGTCCTTGATATGTACTGCACGGGATACGTGAAGGGCGTCTACCCCGCACTCCTCAAGATATGCCGCAATAGCCGCGCTGTCGTGTACATCCAGTCCTCCAAGCACCTCGTCCGCGCTGTTGATACGTGCGATAACGGCAACCTTATCCCCTACCGCCTTCTTAATCTCCTCTACAATCAGCCGCGGGAAACGCATCCTATTCTCGAAGCTGCCGCCGAATTCATCCAGACGCTTGTTGGTTCTTGGAGAGAGGAAGGTGCTTACCAGATAACCGTGGGCCATGTGGATTTCCACCGCATCCACTCCGGCTCTCATGGCGCGCTCTGCCGCCCTGCCATACCCCTTAACCAGCTCGTACACTTCTTCTGTGGTTACCTCCTTTGGCGTATCCCTTCCTGCTTCTGAAGGAATAGCTGTCGCCGCCTTGATGGGCGCGCCTGCATTCTTTGCATTTCCTTCAGGGCCTGCGTTCTGTAACTGGATGGACACCTTAGCGCCCTCGGCATGGCAGGCGTCGCAGATCTTCTTTAAGCTCTCGATGCTGTCGTCGTTATAAAGGCAGGGCTTTCTCGGTCCGCCCTTTGCCCCTTCGTGTACAACAGTAGCCTCAATGGTGACCATTCCGAACTGCCCCTTGGCGCGCTCTTTATAGTACGCCACAGACTGGTCACTCCATGTACCGTCCGTGTTAGCGAAATTATTTCCCATGGGCGGTACTACAAAACGATTCTTTACGGTCATCGGTCCTATCTGAACCGGTGAAAACATTGTCTTGAATCTCATCTTTTTCCCTCTCTCCTATTATGTATTTACGAACCTGAATTATCGTAAAGCTCTAGTCTTCAATCATTTCCTGCCATGCTTCCTTCAAAACCTTCCTGGTATTGTCAAAGGTGTACGCTGCCGCCTCCTTCAAGCCTCTGCCAAGAATTTCGTCTGAGATAACCTCTACGCCAATCACCTTCGGGTCGATTCCCGCATCTTTAATCATTTTCACAAAGCCTGCCGTATCCTTTGCGCCTGTTCCCGGTGCAAGGCGGTCATGCATGGACTCATCTCTTAAAATAGATTTCGCGTATGGCCTGTCGTAAGCATCGTTAATCTGGATGGAGATAACCTTCTTGGCAATTTCTTCTGTCAGGATATCATAAGACTGGTCTGCCCTTACCCAGTGCCAGGTATCTAAGATTAACATGGCATTGTCGCAGCCGGAGGCTTTGACAACGTCGTACCCCTTCTTGAGATCCGGAATTCCGCTGTAAGGCATTGGCTCTACACCGATGATATACTTGCCTGCTCTCTGGCAAAGCTCTTTTAACTTCTGAGCCGTATGCTCAACGGAATAGTTCTCCATCAGTCCACAGTTGATATGTCCGACTCCGAAAAGCCCGCACATATGGAAGCACATCTGCTCTTTGTACTTCTGCTCATAGGAACGGTTCTCCTCTGCCCACTGGACAATGTACTCAACCTCTGTCACCTTCATGCCGTGCTTTTCAAGGATTGCCAGAATATCCGCATCGTGCAGCCCTTCGTTCAGCGCGTCCACATAAGTCTCCGCACGGAGCCCGATACCTTCGTACCCTGCCTCTTTTGCCGCAATCACACGGTCCTCAAATTTGCACTGGTCGCCCAACGTCCATGAACTGATTGTAATAGGATTCTTCTTTGACATAATTTGTTTCTCCTTCCGTTGTCTAAAATAAACATGTTCTAACCTGATTCCTGTCTGAATCTTTGTGTTTTTTACTATGTTTTTATTATAGTCCGTTGTTAAAATAAAAACAAATTACTAATATTGACGAAAACCATAGATTTTCTTTATGGTTCATGATAGAATATCACAAGATTTATACAACTGAATATGGTGAAACGAATGAAGAAAGGAGAACTCCTATGAATCTTTATCATCTCAGGTACTTTGTGACACTGGCTCATTTAGAACATTATACGAAAGCCGCTGAGATCCTGGCTATTACACAACCAAGCCTAAGCCATGCAATCTCCTCTCTTGAGAAAGAACTGGGAGTAAAATTATTTGAAAAAGACGGCCGCAACGTAGTTTTGACCAAATGCGGCCAGGCATTTTTGACTGATGTGGAGAAGTCTCTTGAGATGCTGGATTCCAGCGTCAACAAACTCCAGATGACTGGACTTGGCGAAGGACGTGTCGATATCGGCATGCTTCGCACCTTAAGCTCCACTGTCCCCAAATTTGTGAAAGATTTCCTGGATTCAAAACCAAATAAGAACATTCATTTTTACTTTCACACCTCCACCGGCTTGACACAGGACATTATAAAGGGCTTAAAAGATCGGAGGTATGACATTGCCTTCTGCTCTAAGATGGAGAATGAACCCTTGATTGAGTTCATCCCCATCTCCTGCCAAGAGCTGGTGCTCATCGTTCCAAAGGGACATCCCCTGGAGGGACAGGATTCCATTGACCTTAAGGATACCCTGGCCTATCCTCAGATTACATTTTCGAAAAGAAGCGGGCTAAGACCCGTGATCGACAAGCTGTTTGAAAAATGCGGCGGCTACCCTCAAAGCGACTATGCCCTGGAGGAGGACCAGGCGGTGGCCGGCCTTGTGAGCGCAGGCTTCGGCATCGCCGTGGTTCCACGTATGTCTATCCTGGATTACATGCCTGTCAAAATTATAGAAATCGTCAAGCCAAGCTGGGAGAGGATCTTCTATATGGCAACCATGAAAAATGTATACCAGGCGCCGGTCATCCAGCATTTTAAGAATTTCGTAATCGAACATACAGACCTAAAGATATAAGTTTTAATACTATGGGAGGAATTCCCCTCTAAGCCCAACCCCGTGGTCCATAGGCCCCCTGCCTTTTCCAAGGTCAAGCATTGCGCCCAGGGCGCCGGAGAGATATGCCTTCCCCCTCTCTACGGAGGCGTCCAGGCCATACCCCTTAGCAAGATTGGACGCGATTGCGCTGGACAATGTACATCCTGTCCCATGGGTATTGGGATTATCAATCCGGCTGCCGTAAAACCACCGGTACGAGCCCTCCCGATAGAGCAGGTCGTTGGCATCATTCATGTTGTGGCCTCCCTTGCACAAAACGGCGCAGGCGTATTTCTCACTGATATCCTGCGCCGCTTTTTTCATGTCCTGCGGGCTTTTTATGGTTCTTCCTGACAGGACCTCGGCCTCCGGTATATTCGGCGTCAGCACAGAGGCGATGGGAAGCAGGTGCTCTTTTAATGCGGCAACCGCTTCCTCGCTGATGAGCCTGGCGCCGCTGGTTGCCACCATCACAGGGTCTACAACAATATTCTTTGCCCCATATCTGGCCAATCGCTCTGCTGCAATGGCAATCAGTCCTTTTTCACACATCATTCCTATCTTAACCGCATCCGGCGGGATGTCGGTAAAGATATTGTCTAACTGCTCTCCTAAAAATTCGGGAGTGACCTCCATAATTCCTGTGACACCTGTGGTATTCTGGGCAGTCAGCGCCGTAATTGCACTCATGGCGTACACGCCGTTTGCAAGCATGGTCTTTATATCCGCCTGGATACCTGCGCCCCCGCTTGGATCGCTTCCCGCAATGGTAAGTACCGTTTTCATATTATTCCTCCATTCTGACCTTCTAAGTGAATGCTTTCTTGGCCAAAGCCTTAAGCTCATTTGCTGCCGCCTTTATATCCGGCTGTGCAAACAAGGCGCTGATGACCGCAATCCCACAGATTCCTGTTCCTGCCAGTTGTGTTACATTGTCCCTCCCGATTCCGCCGATTGCGATTACAGGAATACTCACAGCCTCACAGATTGCCCGAAGGGTCCCTCGGCTTACTTCTTCTGCGTCTGCCTTGGAGTCTGTGGGGAATACTGCGCCAACGCCGAGATAGTCTGCACCCATCTTCTCGGCAAGCATGGCCTGCTCTACCGTCTGGGCAGATACCCCGATTATCTTGTCCTCTCCAAGCCGTCTGCGCACATCCCCTGCCTGCATATCCTTCTGTCCTACGTGGACGCCGTCTGTCCCTGCCTGGACTGCAATCTCCACATTGTCGTTAATCACAAAGGGAACCTGATACCTCCTGCACAATTCCTTAAGCTCTATGGCTTCCTCAAGAAAATGCTCTCTGTCAAGGTTTTTTTCTCTCAACTGGACGAAGGTTGCGCCTCCCTTAAGCGCCTGCTCTACCTGATGGCAGAGGGTGTCCCCAAAAAGCCAGCTTCGGTCTGTTACCGCATATAACAGCAGCTTCTTTTTATCTGACTTCATACTTTGCCCCCTTCTCAAGAATCTCCTCATCCATATTGTAAACTGCGTCGATGATGCGGTTTCGGTAGGCTGCGTTCCCGTCGCCCTCCTGCATACGTTCCCATGCAATCTCTCCGGCAAGCCCCATGGCGCACACGGATGCTGCCGCTGCCACAAGTTTCTGCTCTGGATTCGCCGCCAAAAACGCTGTCATCATGCCGGAAAGCTGGCAGCCTGTGCCGGTAATCTTCCCCATCTCTTTCCTGCCGTTTCGGATGATGTAACAGGCTTCCCCGTCGCTTACCAAGTCAATGGCGCCCGTGATTGCAACAATACAGCCCTCTTTCTTCGCAAATTCTCTGGCAAATGCAACCGCTGCATCCAGATTTTCTTCTGTCACAGCATCCGCCACATCTGCATCCACTCCTTTTGTGGTTTTACTCCCGTTAGCCAGTGTCTTAATCTCGGAAATATTTCCCCGAATCACATCAAAGTGAATCTCCTTCTTGAGTTTTTCCGCTGTGTCTGTCCTAAAAGCGCCAGCCCCTGCTCCTACTGGGTCCAGCAGAAGGACGTGCCCTAAGGCCGCTGCTTTTTTTCCTGCCCGAAACATCCCTTCTATACTCCGCTTGTTCAGAGTACCGATATTGATATTTAAGCCTTTGCAAATAGATGTAATATCCTCTACGTCCTCCGGCTCGTCGGACATAATCGGGCTTGCACCGCAGGCAAGCAGAATATTCGCCACATCATTGACCGTCACATAGTTGGTGATATTGTGTACCAGAGGTACTGCTGCCCTTACATTTTTGATACAGTTTCCTAACATCATTTGCCCTCCTTCTCCAACATAGTTTCATGATAAAAAAATAAAGCAGATATACCAGGTATTGGCATATCCGCTGAATCTGCGAATCATCTGTCCCTACGTTGGCATTATCCAAATCAGGTTCATGGGTCGGGACAGTGTCAGTCCCCTCTCAGCCCGCTGCTGCAAGCTCCCCGTTCAATTATTCGGTTACACTCTTATTATACATGAAAACTCTGATTTTGCAATATAAAGGCTGCTATAATATTCCCAAATCCTGCCCTTCAAGCTCTATGATATCCTCCACCCGTATCCGCGTTCCGTCCTCCATAAGCAACAGACCTTCATACTCGTCTATCTTCTTCACATATCCTTCAGCCGTCACATAAGAGCCTCCCGCTTTGTAAGAATCCGGCAGGAAATAAGTGACGGAAACCCTCGGTTCTGACTCCAGGCACTCCCGTATCTCTCTTAATTTCCTGTCCAAGCCGGCTTTGCAGTATTCATCCAGCTCAATCCTCTCATCCGTAAGCCTTGCCGTCTCCTTCACAGCCTCATGGTGTCCGGTCAGGGCGGCAAAGGGCGCAAACTGCGCGGCCCTGTCCTGCACCGGCATGCGGGCATGTGTCTTTGACACATGATGAGGAAGCTCAATCATATCCTGATATCTATAAAATTCGTCATTGTTTAAAAAACGGTTCTTATTTTTACTCATGCCCGATGCCCTCCAATCTGCCGGTTCCTCTCCATAGCCGTGGCGCCCTCCATCAGGCTCGTGCCCTTCAAAATCACATTCTTTCCATACTTCTTCTTAATGTCCAGCACAGCCTGCTGCAAACTCCTCTCCCTCCGTAACCTTTCTTCCTCTGCCTCCTGCTCTTTTTGAAGGGCTTTGTAGTCTGTAAATAAATTGAGCTGTTCAAACACAGGCTCGCTCTTGACTGTATCTTCATCCACCACATGATTGGCGCCTATGGCAATCCTCCTGACAAGTAACTCCCTGTTGATAATACTGTCATACAGCCCAAGGACGGCGTCCACAATCCTCCTGGCAGAAGACGTCTGCTTCTTGAGGTTTACAGTGCCGTGGGCATGTTTGGGAACACTCCGCCCGTAGCGGTCCGTAGCAATCTCCCCTTTCAAAGACTTCCTCCATCTGGAGGACGACAGATTCTCCCTGTCATAGCCTATCGTCAAAACCATCTGGTCTGTCACCAGACGCTTATCCACCAAATCCAATACCAGCGCTTCTGTCATCTCCCGAACCACCAGCCGCGCCTTGTCTGCCGTATAGGGACAGTGTAACACCTGCCCCGAACCCATACTGTTGACGCTTGGCTTATAAGCCTTGATATCCGCCATGGTACAAGGCTCCCACCCCCAGGCATGGTCAATCAAAAGCTCTGCATTTACCCCGAACAGCTTATAAAGCAGGTCTTCGTTGTGGTATTCTCCCTGTCCTCCAACCGAGCACCTGGCCACATCCCCCATGGTGTACATGCCATACTCCGCAAGCTTCCTGGCATACCCATGGCCCACGCGCCAGAAATCTGTAATGGGCTGATGAGCCCAAAGAATCCGGCGGTAACTTTTCTCCGTCAGGTTCGCAATACGCACTCCGTTCTTGTCCGGCGGGATGTGCTTTGCCACAATGTCCATGGCAACCTTGCACAGATACAGGTTGGTTCCAATCCCTGCCGTTGCCGTGATGCCCGTCTCAGAATGGATATCCTGGATAATCTTCCCTGCCAACTGGCGCGCCGTCAGCCCATACGTATCCAGGTAATGGGTCACATCCATCATAATCTCGTCAATGGAGTATACATGGCAGTCCTCCGGCGCTACGTATTTCAGGTAAATCTCATAGATTCTTGTGCTGTAATCAATATAGTACGCCATCCTCGGCGGCGCTACAATATAGTCAAGAGCCTTTGAAGGTGAGGCCTTCAACTCAGTATCATCGCAAGACGCACCGTCAAACTGCCGGGCAGGCGCCATGCTCTGTCTCCTTTTGTTGACCTCCCTTACCCTCTGTACCACTTCAAAAAGCCTTGCCCTTCCCGAAATTCCATAGGCTTTCAGGGAGGGGGATACCGCCAGACAGATGGTCTTCTCTGTGCGGGCCAAATCGGCAACCACCAGATTCGTTGTCATAGGGTCTAAGCCTCGCTCTACACATTCTACGGAAGCGTAGAAGGACTTTAAATCGATTGCAATATAGGTATGCTGATTCTCTGCCATGTCCGTCACCTCTCCATACAATTCTCAATCTCCATGGGGTCTTTGCAGCTAACAAAAAGCAAACGTAAGTTCTAATCAGATTATATCAGAACTTACGTTTGTTTTCAACTGTAAAAAATCTCCTGTTTCCCTTAATACCGATACCTTTTCCGATATTTCAGAAACATCCCTCCCGCCAAAGCCAGCGCCATAAGCTCTGCCGCAGGCGTAGCCAGCCAGATACCATTTACCCCGAAAATAGCAGGCAGAGTCAGCATTGCAATCATCATGAACACAAAGGACCTTGAAAACGCCAGCAACGCCGATACCATGCCGTTAGATAATGCAGTAAACATTCCGCTGGCAAAGATATTAAAACCGATAAAGCACAGCGCCGCCGTACAGATACGGTTTCCTGTGACAGCCAATTCATATACAGGGTTATCCGGTCTGGCAAATACAGATACCAGAGGCTTTGTCAGTGCAAATGAGCCAGCCACCGTCAAAGCAGAAATTCCCCCAATAATCTTCAGACTGTCCCTCACCAGTGCCTTAAGTTTTTCATGATTTTGTTCTCCGTAATAATAGCTGAGCATAGGCGCCACCCCGTAAGAATATCCTGTATACAGAGAGCTTGCAAACATCAGGACATACATGATGATGGTAACAGCGGCAACACCGTTTTCTCCAACATAGGCCAGCATGGTCCAGTTGAACATCATCGTGACAATACCTGTAACCAATGTTGTTGCCATCTCTGAGCATCCGTTTAAAGCCGCATTTTTCAAAACGTTAAACCGAAAAACCGGCTTCTTGAAATGCAGAAGGCTCTTTTTCCTGCCAAACACGATAAACCCCACAACCGCTGTCACGGAATATCCCAGTCCTGTTGCCACCGCCGCGCCGCCGATTCCCATGCCAAATCCCGCGATAAACACATAATCCAACACCATATTCAAAACTCCGCCCGACACAGAGCAGACAAGGGAAAGCGCCGCCTTTTCACTGGCAATCATATAAAGAGTAAAATTATTCATCAGCAGGATAGGAACGGTAAACAGCAGATAACGGCTTAAGTATTCCACGCAGTACCCCTCTACGCCTAAAGACAGCTTCATGCCTGCAAAGATACGGTTCATAGTCAAAAAACCGACTCCGCACATGATGATTCCAACTGCAATATTTACCAGGATTAAGGCTGTAAAATCCTCCCTGGCCTCCTCCCTTCTCTGCTCTCCCATCTTCTTCATGATTACCGCGCTGCCGCCAGTAGCAAGCATGGTAGAGATGGCGGTTACAAGCTGGATAACCGGCGCCGTCAGGTTGATGGCAGACAATGCGTCCGTCCCGATGAGATTGGACACGAACAGTCCGTCAACCATAGTATAAAACGACATGAATACTGACATGGCAATGGTAGGAACCGCGAATTTAAAAATATTTTTTAATGTGACCGGTTTGTTGTATACACTTTGTTTTTCCATAGTTTTCTCCTCTTGCATTTTCCTTCTTTACAAGGTATCATAAACTATACAGTAACTGTACGGTCAATAGAGGATTTGGAAATGAATGAAAATATTAAACAACTTACCATCGGACAGTTTGCAAAGCTGCATGGCATCAACAAAAAGACGTTGATGTGGTACGACGAAATCGGACTTTTTAAGCCTGCTTACATCAATCCCGAAAACGGATACCGCTATTATAATTACCGGCAAAGCTCTGTGCTGGAGACGATTCTTTTGCTGCGTGAGCTGGATGTATCCATCGACGAGATACAGATGTTTATGAAGCAGCGTTCTGCTCTAAGCCTCAAATGCCTTCTGGATGAGAAGATTTCAGAACTTAACAGCCGTATTTCCCATATGAACAGGCTTCGTGAAACCCTGTTAAGCCATCACAGGAATATGGTGGCATTGCTTACCATGGATTTGTCAGAGATTCGTGTGGTGGAAAAAGATACCTGCCGTCTGGTGACACTGGAGATTAACCCAGAGACTTCTTTTGATAAGGAGGTGGAGATGATTGCGGCTGAGACGCAGAAATACCAGCTTCGTCGCCTTCATGACGCTCTCTATGGGACTATGCTTCCGGTTGAGTGTCTGTATAAGGGAATTTTCGACGCCTATTCCATGCTCTTTATTGAGATGCCTGATTCTTCTCAGGTAACCTTAGGCTGTGAAGGGTTATCCAAAGACAAAAAGAAAACCGGACTGCATATACAGTCCGGCGGAAGATACTTAAGAGCTTACCACAAGGGAGCCTGGGAGAAAATTCCAGACAGATATAGGGAGATTCTGGATTTTGCTCACAAGCTAGGGATAAAGCTGCATGGGTATTCCTATGAGATGGGGATGAATGAAAATGTTATTGACAGGATTGAGGATTATATTACACGGATTGAAATCCCCATACTGTGATTTGCCAATAACATATCCTTTTTTAGACAACAAAAAAACCTGCTTTTACAGGTTTTTCATAATAGCGGGAACTGGATTTGAACCAGCGACACCACGGGTATGAACCGTGTGCTCTAGCCAACTGAGCTATCCCGCCAGATATGATCCTGTTCTCACAGAATCATCTACAACAATCTCTGTTGTAATGGGACCTATAGGGCTCGAACCTATGACCCTCTGCTTGTAAGGCAGATGCTCTCCCAGCTGAGCTAAGATCCCTTCCGTATACAGGTTCCTATCTCGAACCTGCTTTGCTATTATACTATTATATACCATAACTTGTCAACACATTTTTACAATTTTTTTAAACTTTTTAAAACTTGTAAATTATAATTTCCCGATAAAAATCCTTTTCATAAACGCTCAATGCCTCCATCTTTCACAAATTTTCGGATTCTTTCATCAATTCCAGTTTTCGTCAGGCCCGGCTGAATCTTCCAGTGCCCACCGATTATCCCAGTCAAAATTCATATCGTTTCTCCTCCTTTCTTCTCCGCGCACATTCTTAAATCCTTCAGGGAGCTTCCCGCCCAGACATTCCTATTTTCGGAATAATCTTCAATCTCAATCCGAAGCTTCTTTTTCTCCCCGGACTTCAAAAAGACTTTCTCAAATCCCTTTAACTGCCGTACCGGCTCGCCTTGCGTCTGTTCCTTTGGCCCCAGATAAATCTGGACGGTCTCTTTTCCGTCCATTCCTCCGGTATTGGCAATCTGGCACTCCAAATAGACCTTGCCGTCCTCTTTTATCAGTTCTGCCGACTCGTACTCGAAAGAAGTATAGGACAGTCCATGGCCAAAGCAGAATTCCGGTTCCACATGATAGCTTTCCAGATAACGGTATCCCACAAAGACTCCTTCCGCATAGTCTGCCGTTTCCTTTTCTGCGAAATTCCCCCATGCATGTGCCGAACAATCCGTATGGGTCTTGTAAAAGCTCTCCGGCAACTTCCCTGACGGATTCGTCCTGCCAAACAGCACCTCCGCAAGCGCCCTTCCGCCCTCCATTCCAGCATACCAGCTCCAGATCACGCTGTCCGCACGGTCAATCCATCTGCCCATTTCCACCGGGCTTCCTCCTGCCATCACAACGACCGTATCCGGATTTGCCTCAAGCAGTTCTTCAATCAATTGATCCTGTTCATAGGGGAGCTTCATATCTGCACGGTCATTCCCTTCACAATCCTGTTCATGGTTCAGCCCTCCGATAAAGATTACCTGATCGAATTTTTTTGCTTTCATCACCGCTTCTTCCCGAAGCAGCCTTCGGTACAGGGAATACGTTTCATCCGCCTGATTTATGCGCTCCACCTCTCCTCCGCCGTTTTCAAGGCTGTCTGCCTGCCAATTCCTGTCCTTATTTTCCTCCTTGGGATCCTGGCAGTATCCTTTCACATAAGTCACCTTCGCATTTCCGCCAAGCAGCATCTTGATTCCCATCAACGGGGTAATCTCATACAAGGCTTTAATCTCAGCGCTCCCGCCTCCCAGGGCATGCATCAGGTCTGCGTTCTCACCGATAACAAGAATCTCCTTTGTGTTCTCCGGTGAAAGGGGCAGCCTGCCCTTAGAATTTTTCAGGAGTACCACGGATTCCCGCGCCACGTCAAGGGCAGCCTGCCGGTGCTCCTGTGTATTGTATGTGCCGTTCTTTCTCTCTCCGTCCAGCATATGGAGCCGTTTCATCAGCATCAGGATACGGATTACTTTCTCATCGATCACCTCCTCGGAGATTTTCCCTTCCTCCACCATCTTCTTCAGAGGCTCTGCCATATAATACTCGTCAAAATTATCCGTTACCGACATCTCAATATCAAGCCCTGAATCCGCCGCTTTTGCCGTATCATGGACGCCGCCCCAGTCTGAGATTACAACCCCTTCATATCCCCATTCTTTTCTGAGGATCTGATTCAGCAGGAAATCACTCTCACAGCAATGCTCT
>CAJUBG010000021.1 GCA_910584575.1 uncultured Dorea sp. | reverse complement strand
AAACAAAATAATGTGGTTAGGTATTTTTAAGGGGAAAGCCCTTTGCAGGGCTTCCACGTATTTACTTTTTTAGTACACAATCCTCAGCTCTAAACGGGCGTTCTTTTTGTTATTACCCTCCACAATGTCGTAGAGCGTGTCAGTGATGATTCCACGGAGATTGAATAGTTCGTCTACGTTCCTTGCTTCGCATACAATAATATTACCCGTAGATTTTGAGATATCTAACTTTGTTGCCCCTTCTGAGGATGTACCTGCCGGACTGTCGGTACTTGCTGAACTGTCGGTATCGGCTGAGTCAGAAGGGATTTCTTTCATTGTGGTTTCAATCGCTTGCGTGTCGGTTGGGGCTTGTAGGCCGGATTCATATTCGACACGCATCCGCTTTAATTCTCGGACTGACATGGACTTGTCACACTTGGTTAGGAGTTCCTGTGGGAACGCAAGCATGACCGCAAGTTGCGATACACTGTACTGTGCGTAGGTTGGGGATAACTCCATGATATTGCCGTTTTCGTTGGGGACTCCGAACTTTTCGCATATGTTGATAAAGTTGTTGCATGTCCCTCTTGCTATGGAATAGGTTTCCTTGGCAAAATCGTAGATGTTCTTGAAGTTGTCCAGTTGGTATAATTTATGCTTATAGATTGCATGGAGGGCAAAGGCTGTCTGGAGGTAACTGTTTTCCATGCTCTGGTATGCTTTGTCAATCTGGCATTTGAAGCGTTTATATAACCGCTTGTCCTCTGCTAATTGGGCTTTCTTATTCTTTTCCTCTGCTAGTTGCAACTGCTTTGTAATGCTGTCGGCAGTTGGCGGATTCATTGCAGTTGTTACGGTTTCCTTTGCCTTGGGTTCTGCCTTGGTGTTTGCCTTGGCTGAAGTCTTAGCGGTTGACTTGGTTTCCTTCTTTGTTGCTGTCTTAGCGGTTGTTTCGGTTTTTGTTGTTTTTGTCATTGTCATTTCCCCCTTGTAAATCGTTCGGACGTGTGAACTTTTTTTATATTTGTGGGGGTTCAGTTGTTTGAACCCCCGTTATTGATTTTGGTTAGCTAGTTAAGCCGATTTGGAATAATGCCCTTGTAATGATTGAAATTTCAGCCTTCCCATATCCGGCACTTTTTAGGGTATCCGTTAATTTAGAATCGGATATTGGGTAGTCGGTAGTTTCTTTGATTGCAACGACTTCGCCATTACCGTGTGCGTATTCCATTGCTAATTCTTCGGAAAACGCCGGAATGATTGTCTTGAAGCAATCCTCTGTGACGGTATCCTCTAAGTACACCTTGTAAACTTTCATGTTATTCATGTGGCTTTCCCCTTTCTTAAAGTTCATACGTGTGAACTTTTTTCCTGTGTTTTTCTTTCTAATTACATTATAGACTTTACAAAAAAATGAAATAAAAAAGAAAATTGTTGTAAATTTTTATTAATTATGGTAAAATTCAAATTAATGTAAGGTTTTTTGGTGTAAAAAGGCGAAGTTATAGAGACTTTTTATTGTACACGATATTTGTTTTGTGGCAATAAAAGGAGATAAATTTGAAAGGAAGGGAATAGTAGTGCGAGAAAGTATACAAAACTATAGTATGCCTATGACTCTTGAAAAACATTTTGAAAACCTTGCAGGGATTTATCCTACAGTACAGGAAACCCACAGCCTTTGGATGCTTTTGAAAAAGAGAATTGAGGATGAACTGACTCATTCGCGTAGCGTTTTTATCAATTACAGTTTTCATGACGGAAGCCATAGCCGTTCTATTATCCAGGCAGTTGAAAGGTTCTTGGGGGATGAACGTATCTGTCAGCTTTCGGCAACGGATACCTTTATGTTGCTTGCATGTGCATATTCTCATGATTATGGTATGGCACAGACATTTAATAAAATATATCATATTTTAGGGAGCGCTGAATTTAAAGACTTTTTGGAAGAAAAAGAAAAAAATATTCACCTGCTTGAGCAGGAAGATGAGTGGGCGGTGAATAATCTACTTCACTATATTAAAGAAAAGACAACTAACATTCCTTTAAATGATATTTATTTTTCTATTATGCTAATTATACAGCTCTATTTGCGTCCTACACATTGGAAAGGAGTTGCAGATATTAAAAATGATCTTGACGGACTTTTTCAGGGGCATATCAAAAAGCGATTTGTGCATGGGTCTGAAGGAATCGTGGAAATTTGTATGTGCCATGGTCAGTCTGTTTCAGAGCTATCCAAGTTATCTCTCCGTGCTGATGGTATGGTTGGAGATGAATATCATCCGCGCTTTGTTGCTACTATGCTTCGTTTTGGAGATTTATTGGATCTTGATAATGGACGTTTCCCGGCATGGTTCGTTAATGAGATTGCACACGACAAGAGAGTAATTCCAAAACTTTCCGTTAGGCATTTTCTTAAGCATGAAGCTGTATCTCATCTTCTGATCACGCCCAAGAGGATAGAAATTATTGCCCATTGTCATTCTTCAGAGATTAGAGAAGCTAATGGTGAAAGGTCTCAGGTTACTGATGTAGAGAGAGAAAAGGTACAGAAGGAAAGCTATGAAGTTGCCTCACTTATCAGTGAATGGACTGAGCAGCTATCACAGGAATGTCACGATATGGTAGAATGTTGGAACAAGATTGCACAGCCTGATTTCGGAGGACCTCCGGCCAATTTAAATATTAGAATCTATGTAGATGGAAGAGAGTATATGGCCGAAAACAGGAAACTACAGATGAAGATGACGCAGGAACGAGTAATGAATCTTCTTGAAGGAACTAGCATTTACAGGGACAGATATGTAGGAATTCGTGAAATCATACAGAATGCTGTAGACGCTTCTCTATTGCAACTCTGGAAAGATATTATACAGAATAGATATATTTCATATGGATTATCCAAAGATTCTGTGATAACCTTTAACTCATCAAAAAAAAATGAGGTATCGGAATTTGATTTGTTTGATTTATTAGATGAAAAGAAAGCATCTATTTTTGAAAATTACGATATTTTAGTAGAAGTAATAAAAGATTTGCCACGCAAAAAGGTATTTATTGTGGTTAAAGATAAAGGAATCGGAATTACAAAGGAAGATATGCAATATATATCGAATATTGGTTCAAGCAAAGAAAAAAATGAGAGGGTTTGTAAAATAATGGAAAAAATGCCTGCATGGCTTAAGCCTTCTGGTGTTTTTGGAATTGGACTGCAATCGGTATTTCAATTAACAGATTGTGTAGAATTTTACACAAGACAGCACAATACTTCTGAACAATTGATTTCTTTGTATTCTTATGGAAAGAATCACGGTAAAATTGAGATTAGAGAAGTTCCAGAAAATGTTGACGGTATGTATTACGATAATGCGATACCTGGTACGAACGTAAAAATAGCAATTGAGCCGCGGAAATTTTTGGGCAAAGATAACAAAAATAATTTCATATATTATGATCCTGAGTTTGATTCGGCAGAAGAAATTGATATGCTCTTTTCGGAGATATCAAAAGCATGTGAAATAAAAATAAGGGAAACGAGACAAGATTATTTCAATATATATTATCAACCTTTGGTTATTGAGGAAGATGGTAAGAAAGTAGCGACGACAGAAAAACGATGTCTAAGAAGAAGCTATATATATCCAGGTAAACTTGAAAGTAGGAAACGTATATGGCGAAAATTTGGAGATAGTATTCAATATTTTCCATACAGGCCGGTGGACTTCTATTGTTTTACCGATAATATGGCTTTTTATTGGGATAAAAATACATATAGATGTTATCGGTTGACGGTGCGACCATGTACCATTAAGGAAAAAGAAGGAAAAAGACAACTAATTTTTCCTGAAAAAGTATCAAACCTTTATAGCATTAGTTACAAATTTAATACGATTAGCAAGGCAGAGTCTGTATATATGAAGCATGATTTTATGAAATACGAACATATCAAGCGTTTACATGCAGGTTTTGTAAAACTTGAGGTTCTGATTTTAGATGATCAGCCAATGCGATATATGAATATTGACCGGGATAGACTCAGAGAGGACGCTATCGATGAAGATGAATTACTGGTCGTGCGTAAAGATATAATTACCCGTTGGTGTGATTATATCTGTAAAAAAGATTCCGATAGAATAAAGCTAGGAAAACAACAGGGACGATTTGATAAAAAACTGGGAATTATGTTTTCTCTGATATTTATTTTTTATCAGAATATTCCTGATAAAGCTTTTAGACAATTTTTGAAGCCATATGAAGAACTTGTAAATTCTTTAGATATCACTTTGGAGGATGAAGATATCAAAGTAAGTGAATTGTGGAATCCTGATAATCTTTTAAAGGTTAATCTTCCTCTTCCAACCAGTTTTTCAGAAGTGGATGATGAACAAAAGAAGCATTGTGCCTTTATGGTTCACTTAGACACAGTCAATCATTTACCTCATCGTCTCATTAATGTAGAAATGATTCAAAAAGAAGGAGATTGTGTTTCGTACTATTTGCGCTTGCAGACTTTGGGAGACGAAGTTCGTGCTGTAAAAATGAGCGATGGAGCTCGTTTATACGATTACATCAATGTCTTTGATTCAAATGAGGATCAGGCTACAGATTATGATTCTATACAGAAAAAGGTATTCAAACCAGATAGCCAATATAGGAATTTGCTAGTACCGTGTCTACCCCATACATTTTATAAAGGACGTAATATGCAGTCAGATTTGGATTATTGTATTGGCTGGTATATTCTTTCACCTTTTGATTACAAATCCACAAAAATACTGAGCTATGGAATTCCAAGAGGAGAAGATGTACTGCAAGAGTTAATAGACAGTGTGTTGAATAGCGAGCAGCTTGAGAAATGCATTTATTATGTTATGAAGAAAAGATTTGGTAAATCTTCTGATGATAAAAAATTGAAAGAAGTCATAAAAAAAGAATATATAGAATTTGTGAAACATTTCTATCAATTACTTAAGAACTTTCCTCAATTAAAAAAGCAATAAGATAAGTAATTTGAATTGGATAATCTTCTTTCGTTAAAAAGAGGTAGGCATTGAATAACCCTACCTCTAATTTGGTTTTGTTACTATTTCAATGTTGTTTTGTACAGTCTAAATAAATGGTTTATTCTATATATACAAAGAATTAGCCGTAAATTTTCTCCAAATACTCCACCCTTGCGCTCATATTTGCCATCAGAAGGTCCGCAATGGTAATGGCCGCCATAGACTCCACCACCACCACAGCTCTTGGGACAATCACCGGATCGTGGCGTCCGGTAATCGAAATTTTGGTATCCTGCCCGTATATGTCCACCGTCTGCTGCACCTGGGAGATGGAAGGGGTAGGCTTAACCGCCGCCCGAAGCACAATCGGCTCCCCGTCGCTTAATCCTCCAAGAGTTCCTCCGGAGTGGTTGCTTCGCTTACAGACCTTCCCCTTCTCCATATAGAACCCGTCATTGTTCGAGCTTCCGGCTGCACAGGCGGCCTTAAATCCGTCGCCAATCTCCACGCCTTTGACGGCGCCGATGGACATGACGGCTTTTGAAAGGGCAGCGTCTAATTTGTCAAATACAGGCTCTCCGATTCCTGCGGGTACGCCTTCAATGATACACTCTATTACCCCGCCCATAGAGTCCTGGCGCTTCACACATTTTTCCAGAATAGCGGCGGCTTCCCTGGCATATGCGTTGTTTGGCATATACAGAGGATTATCGTTGATACATCCATAATCATATTCCGTCTCCGGTATGGTAACGCTTCCGATGGCCTTGGTATAGGCTGTAACACGGATTCCAAGCCTTTGAAGGAGTTTGGAGGCCACGGCGCCTGCCGCCACCCGTCCAATAGTCTCGCGGCCAGAGGTCCTGCCGCCGCCGCGATAGTCGCGGATGCCGTATTTGGCGTCAAAGGTATAGTCGGCATGTCCCGGACGGTAGCAGTCCTTAATCTTGCCGTAATCCCGTGAACGCTGGTCCTGATTATGCACAATTACCGAGATGGGCGTTCCGGTGGTCTTGCCCTCAAAGATGCCGGAAAGAAGCTCTGCTTTGTCGGCTTCGCTGCGGGCGGTGGTGTATTTGCTCTGGCCCGGCTTCCTGCGGTTTAAAAATTGCTGTATGTCTTTTTCCGTGAGTGGAAGCCCTGCGGGACAGCCATCGATGACAACGCCGATTGCAGGCCCGTGGGATTCACCCCATGTAGTGATTGAAAATGAATTTCCATAAGTTGATCCAGCCATATACCTCTCCTTTGCCAATTTTAATTTTTCAATTATTTTAGCATAAACCTCTGTCAGATGGAAGAATAATAAATTGTATAATTTTAATATATTTGTAATAAAATTGCAATATCTTCAGGAAATATTCATTATTTTTTTGGTTTTTTTTCCTGTACTTTTATAAATGTGCATATTATAATGTATAAGTGTATTGTCTTGACGTCATATGATGGATGTCCTGACAGACGGACTTTGTCCGATAAGATTTGAAATTCGATCAGAGGAGTAAGGTTGATGAGTAGTAAGAATAAAAGGCCAGAAGATATCATGGAAGAATCCATAAAGAGGAGCTTTGACGAACTTAACCAACCAAAATTTACGAACGAAATGGATGATAGCGATGAAATTCCCAGAAAAAAATCTTCCGGCAAAAAGGCTTCGCGGGAGAAAAGGTCTAAAGAGGTATCTGCCAAAGAGGCTTCGCGGGAGAAAAGGCCTAAAGAGGTATCTGCCAAAGAGATTTCGCAAAGGAAGGCTTCAGAGGAGGCTCGCCCGCATAAAAGGAAACCTCGTAAGGAGGGTTCTGACCATGCTGGTATATCTTCTGACAGAGACGTATCTGGAAAAAGGAGACGGGAAGTACAGGAGGAGGCCATAGACAGGCGCAGAAGGAGAAAAGCAGATTATGACGAGGATTTGAGAGATTGGGAGCCAGAAGAAAAAGAGGATAAGATGAGCCGGAGAGGCAGAAGGAGGAAAAAGAGCAAGAATAAGAGTAAGAAGGCTCAGAAGGCAGCTCTGATTACAGTTGGAAGTGTTGCGGGTGTTCTGCTGGCTGCTTACATTGGCTTGGCCGTGTATTTCAACAGCCATTTTATGTTTTTTACAGAGATTAACGGAACCGACTGCTCTATGAAAAGCGTTGACCAGGTGGAAGACGAGATGAAAAAGAAGGTGGCAGGCTATAAGCTGACTCTTAAGGAATCCGGTGGCGGGACAGAGACGATTGCCGGCTCGGATATCTCGATTCAGTATGTGCCGGGTAAGAAGCTTGACGAGCTTGCAAAGGACCAGAATGGATTCCTGTGGCCCAAGTCTCTGTGGGAGCATCCGAAGATAGAGACGGAGATTGGGGTTCAGTATGACGAGGCGGCCCTTAGCGCGTCAATCGCGGCCCTTGGCTGTATGAAGCCGGAGGCGCAGACGCCCTCTGTGGACGCCCATCCGGAGTTTCAGGAGGGACAGTTTGCGGTTGTGCCTGAGGTTGTGGGAACCCAGATTAACGGGGAGGTATTTAACGCAAAGATAGCGGAGGCAATCAATGGATTTCAGCCTACCCTTGATCTTTCTGAAGCGGGATGCTACGCTCTGCCAAGATTTGTGTCTGATTCGCCGGAGGTTACGGCAGCGGCGGCAGCTATGAACAGCTACCTTGGGGCGAATATTACTTATGATTTTAATCCCAATACAGAGGTGGTGGATGCATCCGTAATCTCTCAGTGGGTGAGGGTTGACGCTGATATGAATGTGACCTTTGACGAGGAGGCAGTCAGGGGATATATACAGACCCTGGCTGATAAGTATAATACCAAGGGAGTTCCAAGACCTTTTACCACAGCCAGCGGCAATGTGGTGACTGTGGAGGGCGGCGGCTTCGGATGGAGAATCGACCAGGAGGCAGAGTTTGGCGCGCTTCTGGCTAACATCCAGAATGCAGAGACGGTAACCAGAGAGCCCAACTATTCAAGCCGTGGAATCAGCCATGGAGGCACGGATGTAGGCAGCACCTATGCAGAGGTGGATCTGTCCAACCAGAGGATGTATTTTATCAAGGACGGGCAGGTGGTGTTACAGTCCGATTGCGTTACGGGTAACCCGAACAAAGGGCATGCGACGCCCCAGGGCTATTACTCTCTGGCCTGGAAGCAGAAGAACAGGACGCTGAGAGGGGAGAAGCAGCCGGACGGAACCTATGAGTATGAGACTCCGGTTGCTTTCTGGATGCCTTTTAACGGAGGCATCGGATTCCATGACGCCACCTGGCAGTCATCATTTGGCGGCAGCAGATACCAGACCCACGGCTCACACGGGTGTGTGAACCTGCCTTACAGCGTTGCACAGCAGCTATACGACCTGGTATACGACGGTGTGCCGGTAATCTGCCATTATTAGTAAAAACAGTTAGGAGAAGGCCATGTATGAATTAATCAAAAGAGACGGCCTTGCCAAGAGAGGAAGATTGCATACTGTACATGGGGTCGTTGAGACCCCTGTATTTATGAATGTTGGAACGGCAGCAGCCATTAAGGGCGCGGTTTCCACCGATGATCTGAGAGGAATCAAGACACAGGTAGAGCTTTCCAATACCTACCATCTTCATGTCCGTCCAGGGGATGAAGTGGTGAAAAGACTTGGAGGGCTTCACAGGTTTATGGCGTGGGACAAGCCGATTCTCACGGATTCAGGCGGTTTCCAGGTATTCTCTCTGGCAGGCTTAAGGAGAATCAAGGAGGAGGGAGTTTATTTTAACTCTCATATAGACGGAAGAAAGATATTTATGGGTCCGGAGGAAAGTATGCAGATTCAGTCCAATCTGGCCTCCACCATTGCCATGGCGTTTGACGAGTGCCCGTCAAGCGTTGCGGACCGAGAGTATATGGAGAGGTCTGTGGACCGGACGGCGCGGTGGCTTATCCGGTGTAAAAAAGAGATGGACAGGCTGAATGGCCTTACGGACACCATCAACAGACATCAGCTGCTGTTTGGGATTAACCAGGGAGGCGTTTACGAGGATATCCGGATTCGCCATGCCCAAAAGATCACAGAGCTTGGCCTTGACGGTTACGCCGTCGGCGGTCTGGCGGTGGGAGAGTCCCACGAGGAAATGTACCGGATTCTGGAGGCTGTGGTGCCCCACCTTCCGGCAGATAAGCCAACCTATCTCATGGGCGTGGGGACGCCGGCGAATATTTTGGAGGCGGTGGAGAGGGGCGTGGATTTCTTTGACTGTGTATATCCGAGCCGCAATGGGCGCCACGGCCATGTATATACCAATCAGGGGAAGCTGAACCTTTTTAACGCTAAGTATGAGCTGGATGACAGCCCCATTGAGGAGGGCTGCCAGTGTCCGGCGTGCCGGACGTATTCCAGGGCCTATATCCGTCATCTGTTAAAGGCGAAGGAGATGCTAGGTATGCGTCTGTGCGTACTCCACAACCTGTATTTCTATAACACGATGATGGAGGAGGTAAGGGAGGCGATTGAGGAGGGCCGTTATCAGGAGTATAAGGCAAAGAAGCTTGGCGGGATGGCTTAATCCATTAAAATATCATGAAAAAAGGAAGAATTCTCTAAAATAACTTGATGTATGTCTGATTTTTGTGTATGATAGCAATATCGTTTTAAATTTAGGAGGAAAGATTTTATGTACACATTGGCAACGCAGAGTGCGGGGGGAAGCTGGGCATTACTGATTCTTGTATATGCGGTTATTTTCGGCGGCTTTTATTTTATTTTCTTAAGGCCCCAGAAGAAGGAGCAGAAAAGAGTCCAGGCAATGATTGCTGAGATGGAGGTGGGAGATACGGTTCTCACCACAAGCGGCTTCTACGGTGTGCTCATTGATATCAGTGACAGTGATGTGATTGTGGAGTTTGGCAGTAACCGGAATTGCAGGATTCCGATGCAGAAGTCGTCGATTGCCCAGGTGGAGAAGGCAACGGCAGAATAATTTATATGGAGGAATATTATGCTTGATTTAGCGACATTTTTGCAGAACGAGCTGAATAAGGACGTAAAGGATGCAGGCGACAGGGAGATTTATTATGCCCTGCTTGCATACACGAAGGAGAGATTGAAGGAGACGCCGGATATTACCGGAGATAAGAAGGTATATTATATTTCAGCGGAGTTTTTGATCGGTAAATTGTTATCCAACAATCTGATTAATCTTGGAATTTATGACGAAGTAGCGCAGTTATTGGAGAAGAACGGGAAGAAGCTGTCTGCCATCGAGGAGATTGAGCCTGAGCCGTCTCTGGGTAATGGAGGTCTGGGCCGTCTTGCGGCATGTTTCCTGGATTCCATTGCGTCACTGGGGCTTAGTGGGGACGGAATCGGACTGAACTACCACATGGGCTTGTTCCGTCAGGTGTTTGAGGACCATAAGCAGAAGGAGGTGCCAAACCCATGGATTGAGCCCAAGTCCTGGCTTTCGGATACGGGAATCAGCTTCCAGGTGCCTTTTAAGGATTTTACGCTTAAGTCTAAGCTTTATGACATTGATGTGGCGGGATACGAGAATGGAAAGAACAAGCTGCATTTGTTCGACGTTGAGGGTGTGGACGAGAGTATCATCTGGAACGGCATTTCCTTTGACAAGCAGGATATCGGAAGGAATCTTACCCTGTTCCTTTATCCGGACGACAGCGACAGGGCGGGGAACCTGCTTCGGATTTACCAGCAGTATTTCATGGTTTCCAACGGCGCCCAGTTAATCTTAAAGGAGTGCGAGGAGAAGGGGTATGACCTTCGCAAGCTTCATGAGCATGTGGCAATCCAGATTAACGATACCCATCCGTCCATGGTAATTCCGGAGTTAATCCGTCTTTTGGTGCAGAAGAACGTGGATTTCAATGAGGCAATCGAGATTGTACAGAAGACCTGCGCTTATACGAATCATACCATTCTGGCAGAGGCGCTGGAGAAGTGGCCTCTTGACTATCTTGAACAGGTAGCGCCTCAGATTGTGCCGATTATCAAGGATTTGGACATGCGTATGAAGGGCAGATACCAGGATCCAAGGGTTGCCATCATTGACGACCAGCAGCGGGTGCACATGGCGCACATGGACATCCATTTCGGATACAGCGTCAACGGTGTGGCGGCTCTGCACACGGAGATTTTGAAGAATTCAGAGCTTAAGCCCTTCTATGATATTTATCCGGAGAAGTTCAACAATAAGACCAACGGAATTACCTTCCGCAGATGGCTTCTGCACTGTAACAAGGAGTTGGTGCAGTGGCTTGACGAATATGCAGAAGGGGATTTCCGCAAGGATGCCAACAACCTTGAGTCATTGATGAAGCAGCTTGACAATGAGGCCGCCCTTGAGAAATTGCTTTCGGTTAAGCATACGAAGAAGGCAGAGCTTTCGGATTACTTGAAAGAGGCGCAGGGGTTAGAGCTTAATCCGGATTCTATCTTCGATATTCAGGTGAAGCGTCTCCATGAGTACAAGCGTCAGCAGATGAACACACTCTATGTAATCTATAAGTATTTGGAGATTAAGGCAGGAAGGAAGCCAAAGACGCCGATTACCATGATTTTCGGGGCAAAGGCAGCGCCGGCCTACAACATTGCCAAGGATATTATCCATCTCATTCTGTGTCTGCAGGAATTGACGGCAAGTGACCCTGAGGTTGCGCCTTATCTTAAGGTTGTGATGGTGGAGAACTATAATGTAACGATGGCAGAGCACCTCATTCCTGCCTGCGATATTTCCGAGCAGATTTCCCTGGCCTCCAAGGAGGCGTCAGGAACCGGAAACATGAAGTTTATGTTAAACGGCGCGGTGACTCTTGGAACGGAGGATGGCGCCAACGTGGAGATTCACGAGCTGGTGGGAGATGAGAATATCTACATCTTCGGTAAGTCCAGTGAGACGGTTATTGAGCATTATGCCAAGAGCAGCTATCGGGCGGCTGATTATTATATCGAGGATGAGCAGATTCGTACACTGGTGAACTTTATCATCAGTCCGGAGCTTATGAAGATTGGAGATCCCTATCATTTGTTGCAGATTCATGCAGAACTGATTTACAAGGATTGGTTCATGACGCTTCTGGATCTGAAGGATTATATTGCAGTAAAGGAGAGGGCATACGAGGACTACGAGGACAGGAAGGCATGGAGTAAGAAGATGTTGGTCAATATTGCCAAGGCCGGATATTTCTCATCAGACAGGACGATTGGGGATTATAACCATGACATCTGGCATTTAAAATAAGAAGGAAAAAGTAAAAATAGGATTGTCGGAAACGCAACGGTTTCCGGCAGTCCTTTTTTGGTGGGGAATTCTCACGTATTTGGAATGTAAGGAGGAAAATCCGCATAAGCTGACTGTGAAAGCAGATACGAAATGTGGGGCATGGGTGGATGAAAAAGCATACGTCAGTGCTGCTTTTATGCATATCCCTTGCCGTTGGCGGACTGTTGACGGCTAAAGGGGAGTACAACTCGTCTTTTCGATGGGAAGGCGTGACGGCTATGAAGGCAAAGGAGAAGGAGGGGACTGGCCAGACGGAGGATAACGGGAAAGACGACGATTCCCATCAGGCGGAGGAGGGGGAGAAGGATTATATCAAATGGGTAGAGTTTAACGTGACCTGTGAAGCTATGAGGAGGGCTTACCAGTACGACCTTGATACCTACGAAAAAGACGTGCATCTAAACTGGGTAGAGCTTTTAGCAGTTCTGGGGGCAAGGTACGGCGGTGATTTTTCCGGATACAAAGAACAGGACCTGGACAATATAGCGGAGGTTCTCGCAAATGGGGAAAAGACTCTGGAGGAAATGACGGAGGGTATGGAGTATTATCCCTATTACCGAGAGGCTTACGGGGCGGTGCTTGACGGCATGGTGGGGGCGTACAAAATCGCCGGCAGGAGGGTATACGGCTTGAAAGCCTTTCATCCCATTGCCAAAGGCTTCCCTTACAGAGACTATGACGACTTCGGCGTATCCAGGACCTACGGTTATCGGAGGAATCACTTAGGCCACGACATGATGGGGCAGGTGGGAACACCGGTGATTGCCGTGGAATCCGGCTATGTGGCAGAGCTTGGATGGAACCAGTACGGCGGATGGCGGATAGGAATCAACAGCTTTGACGGAAAACGTTACTATTACTATGCCCATCTGCGGCAGGATAGGCCCTACGCGGAAAATCTTGAGAAAGGGTCTGTGGTGCAGGCGGGGGACGTGATTGGATATATAGGAAGAACAGGATACAGCAAGGAGGAAAATGTAAATAATATTGACGAATACCATCTGCATTTCGGGCTGCAGTTGATCTTTGACGAGGCACAGCGGGAGGGAAGTAATGAGATCTGGGTTAGCGGTTATGAGCTTGTCAGATTTTTGTACCAGCATCAGTCTGAGGTTAAGCGGGACGACGCCACAAAGGAATGGAGGCGTGTGGAGGAAATGAAGGACCCGTCGGCAGTCCGGTATCTGAAGGAGAAGAAGGAAAAAGACGAGGGATAAGGCAAGCCTTATCCCTGAAACATATTCTCCACATAATTCTGCATCTCCTTACGGCTTTTCATCTGGCGGGAGCCGTCCACGATTCGCTGCTGCTCGTCCGCAGAAAGGGAAGCGAACTTAGTCAAAACATCAGAGTGTTGGGCCAGCGACATGGTAAAGCCGATTGGAAATTCGTCCTTGAAAATCATTGCATCACCCCAAGCATTAGTATACCCAGGGCGGCAAAAAGCTATTCGGGAGATTTCTCTTTTGTATCCTCAGTAATTATCAGAATAGCTGTCGATCACGGAATGTATGACTGAGCGACGTTTTGGTGAAAGGCTCTGATACTTTTCAATCAGTTTTGCTTCGTCCTGGTTCAAGGATAATTTGACGGTTGGTTCAATCTTGTGCGGGAGTTCTGTGTAACCAACTACATAGTCGATGGAGGTCTCAAAAAAATCTGCAATATTCTTTAGTGTCTCGATATCCGGAGAAGTTATATCATTTTCATATTTGTAGACAGACTGCTGGCTGATATGGAGTATGTCAGCCAGTTTTTGCTGAGTTAATCCTTTTTGGTTTCGCAATAATTTCAGATTTTTCATGATATCACACCCTTTCAAGATTATTTTATCAATAGTTTGTGTATAAAAATAAATCTTTAAAGGTGTTGACAAATAAACTTTATAAGATTATAATCTTATACGACAAAAGATGTGGTAAGGAGAATGGTTGTGGAAAAGTATGTAAAGATAGGTATTGCAGGCGCGGTTATAGCGGCGCTTGCCATAGTGGGTGTTATTTTTTTCGCGGGAAGTCCGAAAAGTGAGGAAAAAGCCGAGGTTCAAGAGCTGAATCTTGACGAGGGAGAGGAGAAAAAGAAGGTAGAAATTCCGGTGGATTTTGATGAGCTTCAGGCAGTCAACAGTGATGTCTATGCCTACATCCAGATACCGGGCACCAAGGTTGATTATCCCATCTTACAGAGCGCGGACGGGAGTGTTGATTATCTCAACACAACTCTGGAAAAGACGGAGGGGCTTCCGGGTTCTATTTACACGGAGAATCTGAACAGTCGGGATTTCCATGAAAACAATACCATTATCTATGGGCATGACATGAACGACGGAAGTATGTTTGGAAGCCTTCACGACTATGACGACGAGGCTTTTTTCAGAGAGAATACGGAAATCAACATTTATCTGCCGGACGAGGCGATTAAATACCATGTGTATGCGGCAGTCGTGTTTGATGACCGTTACATACCCAAGAGCTATAATTTCGACACGCTGACAGAGAGGAGCCGGTTTATCGAGGATATCAAGAATTTCGGACAGCAGCCGGCGTATTTCAATGAAGAATTTGCGCCCACGAACCAGGACTCCATGATTACCCTGTCTACCTGTATCGGCGACCAGCCGTCCAACCGGTGGCTGATTATCGGAGTGCGGGATGATGAAGAAGAATAAGAAAATTTATCTATGGGGGATGCTTCTGGTTGGAGTTGTTCTTCTGGCCGGAACATTTTTGTATGTCCTGTCCTGGTCAGGCGCCCTTCTTAGGAGAAATAAGGTTATAGAGGGCAAGGTGCAGCCGATTCAGTATGAGGGAGAGCATTATGTATATAACGAGGATTTGATTAACATCCTGTGTCTTGGAATCGACCATGACCATGCCTTGAACCAGGACGTGCTTCCAGGAGAAAGAGGGCAGTCCGACGCTATTTTTCTGATTAGTTTGAATTCAAAGACCAGGGAGATGAAGATTTTAAATATTCCCCGTGATTTGATGATGCCTGTGGATATCTATGACGCAGAGGGAAATTATTTTAATACCAGGACCATGCAGATTACCCTGCAGTACGCCTATGGTATTGACGAGGAGGATAGCTGTCTGAAAACGGCGCAGGATGTTTCCGCGCTTTTGCTGAATATTCCCATCCACAGGTATTGCGCCATTAATTTTAATGCTGTTCCCGCCCTAAACGACGCTGTGGGAGGGGTTACGGTCCAGATGGCTTCGGAATATGTGGACGCTGAGCTTGCAAAGCTTAGCCCAATGTTTACGCCGGGAAATACGGTGCATCTTACAGGAGGCCATAGTTTTAATTATCTCCATGTGCGGGATATCCATACTTACGCAAGCTGTGAGGAAAGGGCAGAGCGTCAGAAGCAGTATATTAAGGGATATATTGGCGCGTTAAAAGAAACGATAAAGACTGACCCGAAGCTGTTGTTTGAACTGTACTCTATCATGAATGAGAATATGACGACGGATATCGGGAAAATGGAATTGCCGTCTTTTTACTTTTATATAGATAAAATGGATTTTGAAGACCTGGTTGTCCAGATTGAGGGAGAACGGACGGTGGGAGACCATCATGAGGAGTTCTACGCGGATGAGGAGGCGCTTGAGCGTTTAACGGTAGACATGTTTTACACGTTAGCAGACAAAGGTTGATATTAGAACCTTAAAATAAGGTTTTAATATAGAATAAACAAAAGAAAGGAGGGATATCCGATGGTTAAATTAGGAAAAAAGATAGTTTCCCTTGCAGTTGTGCTGGGATTGACTCTGAGCATGGGCATGGTAAGCTTTGCCCGCGATGAGGTGGACGGAGATTACGTTTTTAATAGTTCATCCGCGACGACATACAAGAGTCCTACGGCTACAAGCGACGGTACGGTAAAAAGCAATTCTACGGAAGTAAAGCTTTCTGTATACGATCCGGCGGCATACTCTGTCGCAGACGCGAAGCTTAGAACAACAGCAGGACTGAGAAAGATTCTGGGAAATTATTACAGAGAGGGGATGAACCTTCAACTGTTACACGTAACAGAGGTAGTACCTACCAGAGAAGTGTCAGAGGCGAATCCTCTTACAGTTAGTTTCGATGTACCGAAGGTTTCCAAAAATGACACGATTTTCGTACTTCACTGCGGTAAACCATATACAGACTGGGAAGTAATTATTCCGGATGCAGTAGGAGATGAGTGTGTAACAGCAACATTTACAGACTTGTCACCAGTTGCGTTCGTGAAAGCGAACAGACCGGCAGCGTCAGGAAGTGGCAGTGGCGGCGGATTGTCACCAAAAACAGGGATGTAAGAGAAGAATGTTCTGAGGAGGAATCTTCCATGGCAGGCTTAGGCAGGCTGTGGAAGATTTTTTGATGTTTTGACGGGGAAATTTTATACAGGAAATCATTTTCACAGGCAGAAAAACTGTGAAATCCACAGGAAATGACAGGGAATGGGTAATTCGACAGATTAAAGTCTTGAAACCTGCATTAAAATAGGATATTATAAAGGATAAAGTTTGGGGCGGCTGGTATGGGCTTGTGATGCAGGAACACCAGTATGCCATTGCAGGAAGGATGAGAATTATGAATCTGAATATCGGAGTAATTAAGGGAGACGGGATTGGGCCGGAGATTGTGGCGGAGGCTATGAAGGTGCTTGACCAGGTAGGAAAGACCTATGGACACACCTGCGGCTATACGCAGCTTCTCATGGGAGGCGCGTCCATTGATGTACACGGCGTTCCGTTGACGGACGAGACGGTTGCAGCCGCTAAAAGCTGCGATGCGGTATTGATGGGCTCGATCGGAGGGGACGCGAAGACGTCGCCCTGGTATCAGCTAGAGCCCTCCAGGAGGCCGGAGGCCGGATTGCTTCGGATACGCAAGGAGTTGAATCTCTTTGCGAACTTAAGGCCGGCGGTGCTTTATGATGAATTGAAGGGCGCATGCCCCTTGAAGGAGGAGATTACTGAGGGCGGCTTCGACATGATGATTATGCGTGAGCTGACGGGCGGCCTGTACTTTGGAGAGCGCAGGACCGTTGAGGAGGACGGCGTCATGACGGCATACGACTCTCTTACATATAATGAGAACGAGATTCGCAGGATTGCGAAGCGTGGATTTGATATTGCCATGAAGCGCAGGAGGAAGGTAACCAGCGTGGACAAGGCCAATGTATTAGATTCCTCCAGGCTGTGGAGAAAGGTTGTGGAGGAGGTGGCTAAAGGGTATCCTGAGGTTACGTTAGAGCATATGCTTGTGGATAACTGCGCCATGCAGTTGGTAAAGGACCCTAAGCAGTTCGACGTGATTCTGACGGAAAATATGTTCGGGGATATTCTGTCCGACGAGGCGAGTATGGTGACGGGCTCCATCGGGATGCTCTCAAGCGCAAGCTTAAATGAGACGAAGTTTGGGCTTTATGAGCCAAGCGGCGGCTCGGCGCCGGATATTGCGGGCAAAGGGATTGCGAATCCCATTGCAACGATTCTCTCTGCCGCGATGATGCTTCGGTTTAGTTTTGATTTGGACAAAGAGGCAGACGCCATTGAGCAGGCGGTTGAGAGGGTCTTAAAGGAAGGATACCGGACTATTGATATTATGTCCGAGGGAAAGCAGCAGGTGAATACAGAGAAGATGGGCGATCTGATTGCCGGATATATTAGATAGAATAAGGAATTCTTTAGGAGGGAAAATCATATGAAAAGCGATACAGTTACAAAAGGAAAACAGCAGGCGCCCCACAGGTCCTTGTTCAACGCTCTGGGGCTTACTTTGGAGGAGATGTCCCGTCCATTGGTGGGAATCGTCAGCTCTTATAACGAGATTGTTCCGGGACACATGAACCTGGATAAGATTGTTAATGCAGTAAAGCAGGGAGTCGCCATGGCGGGGGGAACGCCTATCGTATTCCCTGCAATCGCGGTGTGCGACGGAATTGCCATGGGACATCTGGGTATGAAATATTCTCTGGTAACCAGGGATTTGATTGCGGATTCCACGGAGGCTATGGCGATTGCCCACCAGTTTGACGCGTTGGTTATGGTGCCGAATTGTGACAAGAATGTGCCGGGACTTTTGATGGCGGCGGCAAGAATCAACGTGCCTACCATCTTTGTCAGCGGCGGGCCTATGCTTGCGGGTCATGTGAAGGGGAAAAAGACCAGCCTTTCCAGCATGTTTGAGGCAGTAGGCGCGAATGCGGCGGGGAAGATTACAGACGAGGATTTGCTCGAATTCGAGAACAAGACCTGCCCTACCTGCGGCTCATGCTCAGGTATGTACACGGCCAACAGTATGAACTGTCTGACCGAGGTACTGGGAATGGGACTTGGAGGAAACGGCACCATTCCGGCAGTCTACTCTGCCAGAATCCGCCTTGCCAAGCAGGCAGGCATGAAGGTCATGGAATTGTGGGAGAAGAACATTTGTCCAAGGGATATCATGACAGAGGACGCGATTTTGAACGCGTTGACAGTAGATATGGCCCTTGGCTGCTCGACCAACAGTATGCTCCATCTTCCGGCCATTGCCCATGAGATTGGCATGGATTTTGAGATTGATTTCGCGAATGGTATCAGTGAAAAGACACCGAATCTCTGCCATCTTGCGCCGGCAGGCCCTACCTATATGGAGGATCTCAATGAGGCGGGGGGCGTCTATGCGGTGATGGCGGAATTGAATAAAAAGGGACTCCTCCATACGGACTGTATGACTGTGACAGGCAAGACGGTTGGGGAAAATATAGCCCATGCTGTCAACAAGGACCCGGAGGTGATCCGTCCCATTGACAATCCTTATACGCCCACCGGCGGCCTTGCCGTGTTAAAGGGAAATCTTGCGCCTGACGGAAGTGTGGTAAAGCGTTCTGCCGTGGTGGAGGAGATGCTTGTCCATGAAGGCCCTGCAAGGGTATTCGACTGTGAGGAGGATGCCATCGACGCCATTAAGGGCGGCAGAATTGTTGCAGGCGACGTGGTAGTGATCCGTTACGAAGGGCCAAAAGGGGGGCCTGGAATGAGAGAGATGCTTAATCCTACGTCAGCCATTGCGGGAATGGGGCTTGGCTCTAGTGTGGCGCTGATTACGGACGGACGGTTCAGCGGCGCCTCCAGAGGCGCGTCTATCGGCCATGTATCTCCGGAGGCGGCTGTGGGAGGGCCCATTGCGCTGGTTAAGGAGGGGGATATCATAAAGATTGATATTCCAAACCTGAAATTAGAGCTTGACGTGTCAGAGGACGAGCTGGCAAAGAGGAGAGAAAGCTGGAAGCAAAGAGAGCCCAAGGTGACCACAGGATACCTGGCCAGGTATGCGGCTATGGTGACCTCCGGAAACCGCGGGGCTATCCTGGAGATTCCCAGATAGTTGGGATTTTTAGAATACAACTTATATATAATAGAAGGAGAATGACGAAGATATGCAGTTGACAGGCTCAGAGATATTGATCGAATGTTTAAAGGAGCAGGGCGTGGACACCGTGTTCGGCTATCCGGGGGGCGCTATCCTGAATGTGTATGACGAGTTATATAAGCATAGCGATGAGATTACCCATATCCTGACCTCCCATGAGCAGGGAGCCGCCCATGCGGCTGACGGATATGCAAGAGCCACCGGAAAGGTGGGCGTGTGTTTTGCAACCAGCGGGCCGGGGGCTACGAACCTTGTCACAGGGATTGCCACCGCATATATGGATTCTATCCCGATTGTGGCAATCACCTGTAATGTGGGGGTCAGCCTTCTTGGAAAGGACAGTTTTCAGGAAATTGACATTGCAGGGGTCACAATGCCTATTACCAAGCATAATTATATTGTGAAGGATGTCAATGACCTTGCCGCTACCATACGGAAAGCATTTATTATTGCAAAGAAGGGAAGGCCGGGGCCGGTTCTGATTGATATACCAAAGGATGTGACCGCCAACAAGGCAGATTATCAGAAAGAGACGCCAAAAGCCGTGAAATCAGAAAATGAGGTGAGTGAGGCGGAGATTGAGACAGCCCTTAAGCTGATTGAAGAAGCCAGGAAGCCCTATATCTTTGTGGGCGGCGGCGCTATTTTATCGGATGCCAGTGAGGAGTTGGTTACCTTTGTCCAAAAGGTGGATGCGCCGGTGACCGATTCTCTCATGGGAAAAGGCGCGTTTCCGGCAACAGACCCTCTCTATACGGGAATGCTTGGAATGCATGGAACCAAGACGTCCAACTACGGGGTCAGCGAGTGCGACCTTTTGATTGTAATCGGGGCAAGGTTCAGTGACCGTGTGACCGGCAATGCGAAGAAATTTGCCAGCAATGCGAAGATTCTCCAGTTTGACATTGATCCGGCGGAGATGGATAAGAATGTGTTAATCACAGCCGGAGTTGTAGGAGATATCCGGGAAGTCCTGGGGCTTCTGAATGAGAGACTTTCACAGCAGGAGCACAAGGACTGGATTGAAAAGATTATGGACTACAAGGGGCGCTTCCCGCTGTCCTATCATCCGGACGTGCTGACAGGGCCCTATGTGGTGGAGGAAATATACCGCCAGACGAAAGGCGAGGCTTTGGTGGTGACCGAGGTAGGCCAGCATCAGATGTGGGCGGCTCAGTTCTACCGCTACACGAAGCCAAGAACCTTCTTGACCTCCGGCGGGCTTGGAACCATGGGATATGGGCTTGGCGCGTCTCTTGGGGCTAAGACGGGAAGACCGGATAAGATAGTGGTGAATATTGCGGGAGACGGCTGTTTCCGTATGAATATGAATGAGATTGCAACGGCTGTCCGCCACAATATTCCGATTATCCAGGTGGTGATCAATAACCATGTGCTTGGAATGGTGCGCCAGTGGCAGAACCTTTTCTACGGACAGAGATATTCGGCGACTGTGTTAAACGACGCCGTGGACTTCGTGAAGCTGGCGGAGGCTATGGGCGCAGTCGGGATTCGGGCCGCGACCCAGGAGGAATTCAAGGAGGCGTTTGCAAAGGCGCTGGCCTTGGGAAAGCCGGTGGTGATTGACTGCCAGATTGACGCGGACGACAAGGTATGGCCTATGGTGGCGCCGGGAAAGGCCATCAGCGAGGTATTTGACGAGAAGGATTTAGAACAGGGCAAGTTAAGCGAGACATAAGAAAGTGGAGGAATGAGAATGAGCAGAGTGTACAATTTTTCAGCGGGACCAGCCGTATTGCCGGAGGAAGTGTTAAGAGAAGCAGCAGAGGAAATGTTAGATTACAGGGGAACCGGAATGTCCGTCATGGAGATGAGTCATCGCTCAAAGGCATTTCAGGAGATTATCGACGCTGCAAAGGCAGACCTGCGTGATTTGATGGGAATCCCAGAGGATTATGAGGTACTGTTCCTGCAGGGAGGGGCGTCGCAGCAGTTTGCTATGATTCCCATGAATCTGATGAAGAATAGGTCGGCGGATTATATCGTCACAGGACAGTGGGCGAAAAAGGCCAGCGAGGAGGCGAGGAAGTACGGAAAGGTGAATATCGTGGCCTCCTCCGAAGACAAGACGTTTTCCTATATTCCGGACGTCAGCGATCTGCCCATATCCAAAGACGCGGATTATGTGTACATCTGTGAGAACAACACGATTTACGGGACAAAATATCATGAGCTGCCTGATACAAAGGGAAAGCTTCTGGTGGCGGACGTATCCTCCTGCTTCCTGTCCGAGCCTGTGGAGGTGGCAAGGTACGGGCTTATCTATGGAGGCGTACAGAAGAATATCGGGCCGGCAGGTACGGTGATTGTGATTATCCGCAAGGATTTGATTACAGACGACGTGCTTCCTTTTACGCCCACCATGTTAAAATATAAGACCCATGCTGACGCAGGCTCTCTCTACAACACACCTCCCGCATATGGAATCTATATCTGCGGCAAGGTATTTCAGTGGCTTAAAAGACAGGGCGGCCTTGAGGCCATGAAGGCGCATAATGAGAAGAAGGCGAAGCTTCTGTACGATTATCTGGATGAAAGTAAGATGTTTCGCGGAACCGTAGAGCCAAAGGACCGGTCTTTAATGAACGTTCCGTTTGTGACAGGGAATGATGAGCTGGACGCTAAATTTGTCAAAGAGGCGAAGGCAGCGGGCTTTGAGAACCTGAAAGGACACCGCAGCGTGGGCGGCATGCGCGCAAGTATCTATAACGCCATGCCAATCCAGGGAGTGGAGGCGTTGGCAGCGTTTATGAAGAAGTTTGAGGAGGAGAATCTGTAATCATGTATAAATATTATTGCTTAAATCCAATCTCTGACGTAGGGCTTGAAAAATTGACGGAGGAATATGTTCCGGCAGGTACAATGGAAAAGGCGGACGCGGTTCTGGTAAGAAGCGCCGTAATGCACGACATGGAGTTTTCTAAGAACCTTAAGGTGATTGCAAGGGCAGGCGCCGGAGTCAACAACATTCCCCTTGAGAGATGTGCGGAGGAAGGAATCGTTGTATTCAATACGCCGGGAGCGAATGCCAACGGTGTGAAGGAGTTGGTCATTGCAGGCATGTTTCTTGCGTCGCGGGACATTATCGGCGGAATTAACTGGGTACAGGAGAACGAGGAGGACGGCAATATTGCAAAGGACGCGGAGAAGGCCAAGAAGGCATTTGCCGGATGCGAGTTAGAGGGAAAGAAGTTAGGCGTCATCGGCCTTGGCGCGATTGGCGTGCTGGTAGCCAACGCCGCGACCAACCTTGGGATGGACGTGTACGGCTACGACCCTTACGTCTCCGTGGATTCCGCGTGGAGGCTGTCAAGGAGTATCCATCATGCAAAGACGGTGGATGAGTTGTATCAGGGCTGCGACTATATCACGATTCACGTTCCCGCAATGGACCAGACCAAGGGAATGATTGATAAGGACGCCATCAGTCTGATGAAAAAGGGCGTGGTGGTGCTGAATTTTGCCAGGGACGTGCTGGTGGACGAGGAAGCCATGGTGGACGCGCTTTTGACTGGACATGTGAAGCACTATGTATCGGATTTCCCTACGCCTGTGACGGCGGGGGTTAAGGGTGCGATTGTGATTCCCCACCTTGGGGCTTCTACGGAGGAGTCGGAGGACAACTGTGCCAGGATGGCGGTTAAGCAGTTGCGGGATTATCTGGAGAATGGAAATATTAAGAATTCGGTTAATTATCCCAACTGTGATATGGGCGTCAGGGGCGACAATACCAGAATTTTGCTTCTCCACAGAAATGTGCCGAACATGATTGGACAGTTTACCAGGATTCTGGCAAAGGATAATATGAATATTGCGGATTTGACCAATAAGAGCAAGGGGAAGTATGCGTATACCATGATTGATATTGACAGTCCGGTATCGGACAGCGTGGCGGATGAGCTTTCACAGGTGAAAGAGGTGCTGCGGGTTCGTGTGATTCAATAAGAACATTCTTTTTGAAAGGAGGCAAAAAAATGACGCTTGAAGAACAGAGAGAGGTTGCAATTAACAGATATGTAGATTTAATGCGCATCAAAGCTCATGAGACAGGTGAAAACAGAGAGCTTGAATATCAAATCAAGGTTGCAAAAGTAAAGCTGCAAAGTTTTGGTATTGATTATTCAGAACTTGATTTTTAATGAGAATGTTAAAGAATAATTAAATATTCTTAACATAATCTTTATTGAATTGTTTTTTAATTTCCTGTATACTCAGCTAAAGAGCCAATCAGAGATACATCTGTGCGGTTTAACCTAAGTGACACGACGGAATGGCTGGATATACAGGGGAGATATTAGGAATGACGAAAGATAGAAATAGAGAAAGAAATGAGGAAAGAAGGCTGCTGAGAGAGAGAAGGATCCGTAAGGTGAGGAGAGTGAGGATGTGTCTGCGCATTCTTACTCTTTTGCTGATTTGCGTGGTTCCGCTTCTTTTTTTGACCACGGCGACTGCTTCCAGGCAGGAGGCGTCTGTCTATCTGAAGCTTGAGGGCGCTTCCATCTTACAGGGGGAGGAGTTTCCGGCGTTCGGGGTAGAGGCAGAGCTTATAGGCAATGGGGAGACGGTGTTGGACGAGAAGTCAGGATACACGGCGGCAGACCTGGTGAAGGATTTCGAGAACGGAACGGGCTATACTGTGGAATGTGAGGCGGATACCGCCGCAGAGGGAGAGTATCCCATGCATTTGAAGCTATCGGACGAGATTTTGACTTCTCTTGATAAGGAGTGGGTCGGACTGGTTACGATTGATACGCTGGACGCCACGCTGACGGTGAAAAACGCAGTCGGGGAATGGGACGGCGAACGCTTCCGGCGGTATGACGGAACCTACGTGACCAACGACTTCGTAGTTTCCAAGGGGAATACCTATTATTTCGACGGGGAAGGCAATAAGGCAACCGGCTTCGTGGATGCGGGAGGCGTCAGGTATTACATGGACGCAGACGGTGTGCGCAAGACCGGATGGGTGGAGATGGAGGATTCCAGATACTACTTTGAGGCGGACGGGCGCATGGTGACCGGATGGAAGGATATTGACGAGAATACATACTACTTTGACCAGGAAGGGAAGATGGCAAAGGGAGAAGTTTTCATAGGGATGACGAAGTGCTCATTCGATAAGGAGGGGGTTCTTAAGTCCATGAAGGACAGCAACGTGGATCCGTCAAGACCTATGATTGCCCTGACCTTTGACGACGGGCCGGGGAAGCGCACCGGAGAGCTTTTGGAGGCTCTTGCGGCGAATCATGCCCATGCAACCTTCTTCATGCAGGGGAAGAATGTGTCAAGATACCAGAGTGAAGTGAAGCGGATGAAGGAGATTGGGTGCGAGCTTGGAAGCCATAGCTTTGATCATCCGGATCTCTCTAAGATGGATGCGGCAGGAATACGTGACCAGATTGACCGGACGAACCAGAACTTAAAGGATGCGGCAGGCCAACCGGCCTCCGTACTGCGCCCGCCCTATGGCGCTATCGGCAGTACCCTTAAGTCTGTGGCAGGGATGCCCTTGATCCTGTGGAATATTGATACCCTGGACTGGAAGACCAGGAATGCCCAGGCGACCATTGATAACGTTATGCAGAAGGCGAAGGACGGGGATATTATCCTGATGCATGATATCCATACGGAGAGCGTGGACGCGGCTATCGTGCTGATTCCGAAGCTGATTGAGTCAGGCTACCAGTTGGTTACGGTTTCCGAGATGGCGGCGGCGCGCGGGATCGGGATGCAGAACGGGAACAGTTACACAGATTTCTGCAAATAGATTACAAAAGAGACTGACAGGGAACGCTAGATGGTTCCTTGCAGTCTCTTTTTCCTTCCCGCAGCCTATGTCAGCCTGCGGTTATGCTCTTTCAGAAGTCCATGAATCTTATCTGTGGGATTTAAGACTTTCCCGATGGAAATATCGTGGTTCATGGAGTCTATGATCAGTGCGATGAATTTACTCATGTCCGCTACAACAAAGTAGGGCTTTTCATAGGCTGCCGGCGGCAGATAGGTCAGATTGGTGGTGATAACGCGGTTGATATAGCCCTTGTTGTAATATTCATCAAAGATTCCAAAGCCCTCTGTAAACAGCCCGAAGGTGGTGCACACGAACACGCGGTTGGCGCCCCGTTCCTTGATCTGCCTCGCCACATCCAGCATACTCTCGCCGGAGGAGATCATATCGTCAACGATAATGACGTCCTTCCCATGAATATCGTCCCCCAGGAATTCATGTGCCACGATAGGGTTCTTTCCCTTCACGACGGTGGAATAGTCCCGGCGTTTGTAGAACATCCCCATGTTCACGCCGGTTACATTGGAAAAATAGATGGCGCGGTGCATAGCGCCCTCGTCGGGGCTTACGATCATCAGGTGCTCCTTGTCCACGATTAACTCAGGCTCTGCCCGCAAAAGAGCTTTGATAAACTGGTAAGGCGGGTTGAAGCTGTCGAAGCCGTGGAGTGGGATGGAATTCTGCACTCTGGGGTCATGGGCGTCGAAGGTGATGATATTGTCCACGCCCATATCCGTCAATTCCTGGAGAGCCAGGGCACAGTCTAAGGATTCCCGCTTGGTGCGTTTGTGCTGGCGGCTCTCATAAAGGAAGGGCATGAGGACATTTAACCTGTGGGCCTTGCCGTTGGCTGCCGAGATGATTCGTTTCAGATCCTGATAATGGTCGTCCGGAGACATATGGTTTAGGTGTCCGCCTACCGTGTAGGTCAGGCTGTAATTGCATACGTCAACAATGATGAACAAGTCCTTGCCGCGGATAGATTCGTGAATCAGGCCTTTGGCTTCCCCAGTGCCAAAGCGGGGACACTGACAGTCTACCAGATAGGAATCCAGTTGATAACTGGAAAAAAGCGGAGAATCCAGAGACTCCCGCAGCGTGTCCTGGCGGAACTGTACGATATACTGGTCCACTTTTTGTCCAAGCTCTTTACAGGAATCCAGAGCCGCGATTTTGAGAGGCGCTATCGGAAGCGCCGTTTCCATTAATTTGATGTTTGGCATGTTAATCTCCTATAAGTGTTAGTTGATACAATCCTAAGATATTTATAACATTTTGGGGAAGGACGGTCAACTATTGATTGTATAAGTATGCGGAAAAATACATTGTATGGAAATTGGGTCAGGGATGTGCTATACTTAGGCTGTGAAAGCTAAAGCCCAGGGAGAATGAGTAAAATATGAGTATAAAGAAGCATGAGCATGTGATAAAGAGAGTATTGCCGGGCAGTATCGCCAAGGAGATGGGAATCGAAGCGGGAGACAAGCTGATTTCCATCAATGAAAATGTGGTCGAGGATGTGTTTGACTATCATTTTTTTGTGAATGATGAGGAATTGACGCTTCTCATCCAGAAGCCTGACGGTGAGGAGTGGGAGCTTGAGATTGAGAAGGATTATGAGGACGACTTGGGAATCGAATTTGAGCAGGGGTTGATGGACGAGTACCGTTCCTGCAGGAACAAGTGTATGTTCTGCTTCATTGACCAGATGCCAAAAGGTATGCGCGAGACGCTTTATTTTAAGGATGATGATTCCAGGCTGTCATTTCTCCAGGGGAATTATGTGACTCTTACGAATATGAGCGACCACGATATAGACAGGATCGTGAATTACCATCTGGAGCCCATCAATATATCGTTTCATACCATGAATCCCGGCCTTCGGTGCAAGATGCTTAACAACCGTTTCGCGGGCGAGGCGTTAAAGAAGGTGGACAGGCTCTATGAGGGCGGGATTCAGATGAACGGGCAGATTGTGCTTTGTAAGGGCGTCAATGACGGTGAGGAATTAGAAAGAAGCATCCGTGAGCTTAAGAAGTATATCCCCTGTTTACAGAGTGTTTCCGTAGTACCGGTAGGGCTTACCAGGTATCGGGAGGGCTTGTATCCCTTAAAAGCCTTTACCAGGGAGGATGCAAAAGAAGTCCTTCAAACCATACATCGGTGGCAGGCTTCCATTTATGAAGAACATGGAATCCATTTTATCCATGGAGGCGACGAGTGGTATATCCTGGCAGGGGAAGAATTGCCTGAGGAGGGGCGGTACGACGGGTATCTTCAGTTGGAAAACGGCGTGGGGATGCTGCGTCTGCTTAAAGATGAATTTAAGAGAGCTTATGAGAGGGCAGAAGGCGACGGCAGAACGAGAGGCGTCTCTGTGGCAACAGGGCTTCTGGCCTATCCCTATATTAAGGATATGGCGGTGCGGCTTTGCGACAAGTACCCAGGGACGAGGATTTCTGTTTATCCAATCCGCAATGATTTTTTCGGGGAGATGATTACAGTGTCAGGACTGATTACAGGGCGTGATTTGATTGCGCAGCTTAAGGGCAGGGATTTAGGGGAGAGGCTGTTGCTGCCCTGCAATATGCTCCGAAGCGGGGAGGACGTGTTTCTGGACGATATTACTCTTTCCGAGGTGGAAGATGCTTTACAAGTGCGTGTAGATATTGTAAAATCAAGCGGACAGGACTTCGTGGACGCTGTGCTTGGCGTCTGAAGGCTGTGTACAGAGGGAGAAAAGAGACAAGAAAGAATAGGAGATAGAGTATGAGTAAACCAGTAGTGGCGATTGTTGGAAGGCCCAACGTAGGAAAATCGACCCTTTTTAATGCCCTGGCAGGCGGGATGATTTCCATTGTCAAGGACACGCCGGGCGTGACCAGGGACCGAATCTATGCGGAGGTTTCCTGGCTTGACCGAGAGTTCACCTTAGTGGATACAGGAGGAATCGAGCCGGAGAGCAAGGATATCATCCTGTCGCAGATGCGTGAGCAGGCGCAGATTGCCATTGATACGGCGGATGTGATCATATTTCTCACGGATGTGCGCCAGGGGTTGGTGGATGCGGACTCGAAGGTGGCGGACATGCTGAGGCGTTCGGCAAAACCGGTTCTGTTGGTTGTGAATAAGGTGGACAGCTTTGAGAAGTTTATGCCGGATGTGTATGAGTTCTACAACCTTGGTATCGGCGAACCCCTTCCGGTGTCGTCGGCGTCAAGGCTCGGATTGGGAGATATGCTGGATGAAGTAATCAAATATTTTCCACAGAGAGCCAAGAGCGAGGAGGAGGACGAAAGACCGCGGGTGGCAATCATCGGAAAGCCCAATGTGGGAAAATCCTCTATCATCAATAAGCTTCTGGGTGAACAGAGGGTGATCGTGTCGGATATAGCCGGTACCACCAGGGACGCCATCGACACGGATATTGTTTACAACGGAAAAGAATATGTGTTTATCGATACCGCCGGGCTTCGCCGCAAGAGCAGGATTAAGGAGGAGTTAGAGCGTTACAGCATTATTCGGGCGGTGTCTGCCGTAGAGCGTGCGGACGTGGTGCTTATGGTGATTGACGCCGTAGAAGGCGTGACCGAGCAGGATGCCAAGATTGCGGGAATTGCCCATGAGAGGGGCAAGGGAATTATTATTGTGGTCAACAAGTGGGATGCCATTGAGAAGAATGATAAGACCATGCGGGAGTATGAGAATGAAGTCCGCAGAGTGCTTTCATTCATGCCTTATGCGGAGATTATGTATGTATCCGCACAGACAGGACAGCGCCTCGTCAAGTTATATGACATGATTGATATGGTGCTTGAGAACCAGACATTGCGTGTGGCAACAGGCGTTCTCAATGAGATTATGACGGAGGCCGTGGCAATGCAGCAGCCGCCGTCGGATAAGGGAAAGCGGTTGAAGCTTTACTATATCACCCAGGTATCCGTGAAGCCGCCTACATTTGTCATCTTTGTAAATGACAAGGAGTTGATGCATTTTTCTTATACCAGATATCTTGAGAATAAGATTCGGGAAGCATTTGGTTTTCGTGGTACCTCGCTTAGATTCTTTATTAGAGAGAGAAAGGAAAAGGGGCGTTAGTTATGGAACGTTTGGTCAGTGTATTAATCGGGTATGTATTTGGCCTTTTGCAGACAGGATATCTGTATGGGAAGCTGCACCATATAGACATACGAAGCAAGGGCAGCGGTAATGCGGGAACCACGAACGCGCTCAGGACTATGGGATGGAGGGCAGGTGTGGTGACCCTGCTTGGAGATGCTTTTAAGTGTGTGTTTGCGGTGCTTCTGGTGCGTTTTATTTACCGGGACAGCCACGGCGATATGCTGCCCCTTTTGTCCATGTACGCAGGCATGGGGGCGGTGTTGGGGCATAATTATCCGTTTTATATGAAGTTCAAGGGCGGAAAAGGGATTGCCACGACTGCCGGACTGCTGCTTAGCACGACCAATGCCTGGATGGTGCTTATCTGCCTGTGTGTGTTCCTGGGGATTGTGGCCGGAACGAAATACGTGTCTCTAGGCTCTCTTGTAGTGGTGGTTGTCTACCTGGGAGAGATTATCTACCTTGGACAGAGTGGGGCGTATGGCATAGCCCAGAATTATCTCTATGAGATGTACGGGATTGCCGCGTTTCTGATGGTGTCGGCGTTCTTTAAGCACAGGGCGAACATTAAGAGGCTTTTGTCGGGAACAGAAAACAAGTTAAGCGTTGGAAAGAGTCAGTGACGTTAGGTTGGTTTCTGATGGGAACAGAGAGAATAGGGGAAAAATAAGAAAGGATTTGAGGACTATGGCAAATGTAGGAATTATGGGTGCGGGAAGTTGGGGAACAGCCCTTGCGCTTCTTCTTTCCAAGAATGGGCACCAGGTAACCGTATGGTCAATCAGTGAAGATGAAGTGAAGATGCTTTCCGAGAAGCGAGAGCATGTAAGCAAGCTGCCGGGAGTGGAGATTCCAGAGGACATGTTATTTACCACGGATATGGAGGAGGCGGTGAAGGGAAAGGACTTCATCGTGCTGGCAGTACCGTCTCCGTTTACCAGGAGTACGGCGCGTAAGATGAGTCCCTATGTGGCCGAGGGGCAGATCATCGTGGATGTGGCAAAGGGGATTGAGGAGAGTACGCTGATGACCCTTTCTCAGCAGATTGAAGAAGAAATTCCAAAGGCCCAGGTGGCGGTTTTGTCAGGGCCAAGCCACGCCGAGGAGGTAGGCAGAGGACTTCCCACCATCGTGGTGATCGGCGCGAGAAAGAAGGAGATTGCCGAGTATTTGCAGGAGATGTTCATGAACGAGGTGTTCAGGGTGTATATCAGTCCGGATATGAGAGGGATGGAGTTAGGAGGCTCTCTTAAGAACGTGATTGCCCTGGCAGCAGGAATCGCGGACGGACTGGGCTATGGAGACAATACCAAGGCTGCGCTCATCACCAGGGGAATTGCCGAGATTGCCAGGCTTGGCGTGAAGATGGGCGGCGCGGTGGAGAGTTTTACCGGACTTACGGGAATCGGGGATCTGATTGTAACCTGTGCCAGCGTCCACAGCCGTAACCGTAAGGCAGGGTATCTCATTGGCCAGGGCAGGACGATGCAGGAGGCCATGGACGAGGTGCAGATGGTGGTGGAGGGGGTTTATTCCGCCAAGGCTGCGGTGAAGCTTGGACAGAAATACGGCGTGTCCCTTCCGATTATTGATAAGGTAAGCGAAGTGCTGTTTGAAGGAAAAGATCCAAGGGAGGCGGTAAATGAGCTGATGCTCAGAGACGGAAGACCTGAGCATCAGGCTTTGCACTGGCAGGAATAAGGTTTATGTGAGGAAGGGGTCAGCGCGCCCCTTCCTTCGTTTTTTTCAGAGGCTTCAGTATCGTTGCGTACATGGTCGTATAGCAGGCAAGACCGCCGATGAAATTTGAAATCGGTTCGGCAAGAAAGACGCCGGTTACGCCAAGGCTTCCGAGCCGCGGCAGAAGGAGTGTCAGCGGTACGACGATCACTACTTTCCGAAGCAATGAGAAGAATACTGCCTGCCTGGGCTTGTTTAATGCCTTGAACACGCTCTGCCCCGCGAACTGGAATGCCATCATGAAAAATCCAAAAAAGTAGACGTGCATGGAAGGGGATGCCGCGGCAATGAGCTCTTGGTTGTGGTTAAATATACGGATGAAGGCTTCCGGAAAGGCGGAGAAAAGCCCCCAGATTGCCAGCGTATATGCGAAGCCTAAGCGGGTCATGAAGCGGATTGCCCGTCTCATCAGCCGTGTATTGCCAGCCCCGTAGTTGTAGCTGATGATGGGAGACGAGCCTTCGGAGACTGCCATCACTGGAGTCTGTGCAATCTCACGGACAGAGCTTATGACCGTCATGACGGTGATGTAGAGGTCCCCGCCAAAGGTCTGAAGCATGAAGTTGCAGACAATCTGGACTAATCCGTTGGTAAACGCCATGCAGAAGGTGGAGACTCCAAGTTTAGCCACCTCAAAGATGCATGGGAAGTCCGGTGAGAAGCCATGGAAATCAAGGGTCAGCTCAGCCTGTTTCCCTGTGAGGAAGCGAAGCACCCATGCGGCGGAGAAGAACTGGGAGATAATGGTGGCTAACGCTGCGCCTTTAACACCCATGTGCAGCAGGAATATGAAAACAGGGTCCAGGAGGAGGTTGGCGGCGGCGCCTAACAATACGGTATTCATGCCCACCTTTGCGAAGCCCTGGCTGTTGATGTAGGGGTTCATCCCAAGAGAAATCATTACAAAAACGGTGCCGAGCAGGTAGATAACCATATAACCTGAGGCATAGGGGTAGGTGGCGGTGCTTGCACCGAACAGGAAAAGCAGGGGCTTATGAAATGCGATTCCGGTAAGGGTCAGGAGTATTCCAATGACAATCAGCATAAAAAAAGCGTTGTTCATGATCTTCCGGGCTTTTGGCCTGTCATTTTTTCCCCTTGCAATCGAGCAGAGAGGGGCGCCGCCCACTCCGAACAGGTTGGAGAAGGCTGTCACCATGGTAATCACAGGAAAGCAGAGTCCAAGCCCTGCTAAGGCAAGCGTGCCTTCGCCTGGTATTTTCCCTATGTAAATGCGGTCAATGATGTTGTAGAGCAGGTTGATAAGCTGCGCCGCCAGCATGGGAGCTGTCAGAGAGAGAATACTGCGTGATACATTTTCATTTCCAAAATCCACTTGCAAAGACTGCATATATCAATCACTTCCTTCTATTTAGCAAATCCTTCTTAGATGTATTGTATCATAAGTGTTAATCTTATAATATTCTTAATTTCACTTAAGATTCTTAAAAAAATATTTTCATTATTCCTAAAATCGTGTATGATAAAAAATATTGTGGCGAGTTTTGCTTGCAGTAAGTGAAGGGGAGGAAATTCTTTTTACGCTTAAGAGGTGTACAAAAGAGGAGAATTATGACTAGAAAAGAGATGAAGGCCAGGGCGCGGCAGACGGTAAGAAGCCATTATATGATTCTTGTAATGACAGGGCTTATCGCCGTGTTTCTGGGGCTTAAAAGCTCTAGCTTCGATAATTTTGTGAGGATGTATTCATCGGACAATGTGGCGGCTGCCGATGTAGATGAAAGGGCGCGCTCAGAAGGAGAGGCAGATACCAGAGTAGCAATGGGAAGCGTCGGTATACTGGATGTGGTGGAGAATATATTGATGGGTGACCCGGAAAAGGGGCGTGAGCTCTCGGAGAAGATTAAGGAGGCGGAGATTGAACGGTCAAAGGAGGGCAATCGTGTTCTTGGCAGGAGTCGTGGCGCGCTGTCTAAGCTGGTCAATGGAGTTACGTCAGGTTCTTTTATCGTGATGTTTGTGTCAGGGATTAATTCCCTGTTCGGGACCAATAACCTGGGAAGCCTGCTTCTGGTGCTGCTTGCTTTTGCAGGAGTGTTCGGCTTCTATCTGCTGGTGGTCAATACCTATATGGTAATCTCCGCGAGGATGCTTCTTGAGAGCAGATGCTACGAGAAGCTGCCAATTCAGAGGTTTGCATTTTTGCTGCGTGTGAGGAGGTGGATACGGGTATCCCTTGCAATGCTTGTGTACACTGTCTATGGGTTTTTGTGGTCGTTGACGATTATAGGAGGGGTCATCAAATATTATTCCTACTATCTGGTGCCCTATATTCTGGCGGAGAATCCGAACCTCAGCGGGCGGCAGGCGATTACGCTTTCACGGAAAATGATGCGGGGGCATAAGTGGGAATGTTTTATCATGGAGTGTTCTTTTCTTGGATGGAGTGTCCTTGGTGCGTTTACACTTGGGCTTACTGAGATATTCTATTCCCTTCCCTATCAGATGGCGGCGTTCTGTGAGTATTACGCAAAGCTGAGGGCGGAAGCGAAGGCTGCGGGTATACCAAACGCTGAGCTTATGAATGATACTTATTTGTACGAGAAGGCATCCGGCGAGCTTTTGAAGGAGGCTTACGCAGATGTGTTTGAGTGGAAAAAAGAGCAGAAGGAGGGCGCAGGGAAGCCGGAGGGTATTAGAGGGGTTCTCTCTGACTGGTTCGGCATTTTCCTGGGGGATTCAAAAGAAGCGCGAAGCTATGAGGAAAACAGAGAGCTTCAGGTGCGGCTTGGCATGTGCAGGGAGGTGGTGGAGGGCAGAGCCTATCCGAGCAGGCTGTCGCATTTTCCAGAGGAGGCGAAGCACAAGCGGATGGAGACGTTACACTATATGCGCCATTATTCCGTCTGGTCGCTGGTGCTTTTGTTCTTCTTTTTCTCTATGATTGGCTGGTGTTGGGAGGTGAGCATCCATCTGGTGCTGGACGGTGTGTTCGTCAACCGCGGTACGCTTCACGGGCCTTGGCTTCCGATTTACGGCGCAGGCGGGGTGATGCTGCTTACACTTTTGAACAGAGTGCGTAACCATCCTGTGGTGCAGTTTTTCAGTATTATTTTCCTGTGCGGCATGGTGGAATACTGGACGTCCTACTATCTGGAGAAGGTCTATGACGGGAAAAAGTGGTGGGATTACAGTGGATATTTCCTGAACCTCAACGGAAGAATCTGTGCAGAGGGGCTGTTAGTGTTTGGAATCGGGGGTATGGTGCTTGTGTACGTTGCGGCGCCGCTTTTGGATAACCGGATACGTGGAATCAAAAAAAGTGTGCTTATGTGGTGCTGTGTGATGTTGGTGGGCCTCTATGCCGCGGATTGTGCGTATTCCGTCAGGCATCCCAATGAGGGGAAGGGGATTACGGATTACCAGCCTGTGTCGCAGGAGTATACCCAAATGGCATGGAAAAGAATACATAAATGTTAGGAGTGAGGAGTATGCTGGCGGTTATTTTATCTCCGCTGTATTTTTTAGTAAACGCTTATATTATCCGATGGATTATTCGGTGGCTGAGTACCTGCAGGCATGAGTTCCGCAGGTTCAGGGCGCGTCTCATTGTTTCAACTGTGTACCTGTTTTTTGCCAGCGCCATGGGGGTGGGTTTTTTCCTGCCGCCAGGCGCGGTGAAACGTTTTTTTGTAAAGATTGGGAATTACTGGCTTGGGATTCTGCTCTATACGATTCTGGTGGTGGGTACGGCGGATATCCTCCATGTTATCCTGAAAAGAAGTAAGAGGATTAACCAGGAAAAACTAAGGAGTTTTAAGGTATTTGTGGTGTCCGGCGTCATCTGTGCCGTTGGTATCGCCGTGCTTAGTATCTGGGGAATGATAAATGCGGGAAATATCCGTACCACAAGATACGAGGCGGTGATTCAGAAGAATGCAGGGGATATCAGGCAGATGAAGGTGGTTCTGGCGGCGGATCTACATATGGGATACAATATCGGATGCGAGCATGTAAAGGAAATGGTTGACAAGATTAATGCAGAGGAGCCGGATCTGGTGGTCTTTGCGGGGGATATTTTCGACAATGAGTATGAGGCGCTGGAGGAGCCGGAAAAGTTGATTTCTATTCTGAAAGGAATCAAGAGCAGGTATGGTATCTATGCCTGCTATGGGAATCATGATATTAAGGAAAAGATTCTTGCAGGGTTTACGTTTGGGGGAGGCCGGAAGAAACAGAGCGATATCCGGATGGATGAGTTCCTTGAGAAAGCAGGGATTACCCTCCTTCGGGATGAATCGGTGATGATTGCTGACAGTATTTACCTCTATGGCCGTCCGGACAGCCAGCGGCCAGGTCGGGGGATAAAGGTGCGCAGGACGCCAAAGGAGATTACGGAAGGAATGGATCTTACGAAGCCGGTGTTCGTCATCGATCATCAGCCCAGAGAGCTTAAGGAGTTGGCAGACGCGGGGGTGGATCTGGATCTGTGCGGCCATACCCACGACGGGCAGGTGTGGCCGGGGAATCTGACGATTCGTCTGATGTGGGAGAATGCCTGCGGATATCTTAAGAAAGGGGATATGCACAATATTGTGACGTCCGGCGTCGGTGTGTTTGGACCGAATATGCGGGTTGGGACGGCTGCGGAGATTTGCTCGGTTACGGTGAAGTTTGAGGGGGAGTAGAGATAAGCTTTAGAGTAAATACTTTGCGAAATGAAAGGAGGTGAGGGTCGGTATGAGATTTGACAGGGGAAGTTAGGTAAAATGTATTTAGGAGGTAATGAAATGAACTGCTCGGACTTATTGCAAGGGAGTGGGAACGGCCCTGAACGACAGATGGGCTGCAATCATAAAATAATGGAGGATATTTGAAAATGAGCGTTAATGGAATAGGAGTAGCAGGAAATCAGGCTTGGTACGGAACAAGGAAAGCGGAGAAAAACGCCGTGTCTGAAACTACGGGATTTATGGAGGTTGTGGCAGAGAAAGCGGCCCAGGATAAAAGTGATTCTGATGAGAAAGCCTTTGCATCAGTGGGGGCGAATGCACCGGAGGAAGTGAAGAAAGCGTGGATGGATGCGGCAAAGGAAACTGGCGTCAACGGGCTTGGGATGTCTGGGAACGGCATGCTGACGCATCTGTCAGAGATGATGGTGCAGAGGTTGGAAAACTGGGTGAAAGGAATCGGCGGGACAAATGACTTGCTTGGAAGCACGGTGCAGTCGGCAATCAGGGCAACGGAGGAGGCGCTGTATGATTTGAACCACCCGCTTACCGCGGAGAACTTAAAGAATATGGATGTATATAAGCAGCACATGAAGGAACGCGAGTTCTATCAGTCATTTTTGGAAAAGTTGGGTGCGATGTTGTAATAAAAAATGGTCAGGACGACAAATAGTGTTCGCACCCCAATATGCGGCTTATAAATGTTCGGGATTAAAATGTACGTAACACTCTGCTTTCAGGCAGGGTGTTATTTCATAGGAGATAATCTTATGCTTCAGGCTCAGTTGTACTTTCTTTCAGATCAGTATTATCAGGATTTTCCAGATGAAAAGCTTATGAAAAATAGAGATATCATTGATGGGATACCGCATAACCGTCCCTGCTTTTTTGCATTTGTAGATTCTAAAATAACCGATATTTATTGGATTGTTCCGATTTCTTCAAGATATGAGAAGTTTAAACGTATAGAGCAGGATAAGTGTTCAAAATCTACCGTGGGCTTGAATAACAGCTACAAAATGTATAACAGTGAATCTGGTTACATTATTAAAAAAATCGTAGAGTATTTTACTCTGCGAAAATTTTTAAATAATATTTATGGATAATTAAGTGGTTTTTAAAATAAATACAGATTTCTTTGGTAATAGTCTTGAATAAATAGACTGTTTTGTTTGTTTTCCCTTCGTGATTTTGCAACAAATTTTTACAAAAGTAAATTAAGTGTTGATTTATTAGTTTTAGGTGGTTATAATAATTATGCTGTTAAAGCAAAAAATCGCAGAGTAAAATACTCTGCGAAGGAAGTGATTGAAATCTGGTACCTACTTTATTGTCCAAGACAAAATGAATGGAGGATTCTAAACTCCTGTAAACGAAACATGTCCAAGGCAGCGTTAAAGGACGCATTTATTTTCACTTATGACAGAATGCGTAAGTTCCAAGGAAAATGGCGTGTGGAGAAACAGTTGATGTTTCCGGGTTATGTATTTCTGGAAAGTGATAACGAAGAAGCGTTGGCAGAAGAATGGCAGCAATATAAAGGAGTGGCAAATCTCCTCCAAGAGAAAAAAGCGATTCTCCATATCCAGAAGAAGGAAGAATTATTCTTGACCTCTTTGTGCAAAGAAGCGCGCCATCTTGGTATGTCGAAAGGCGTAATACGGGATGGAGTTACCTTGATTACGGATGGCCCCTTGCAGGGAATGGAGGAAAGCATCTGCCGGATTGACAGGCATAAGCGGCTGGCAAGGTTAAAACCGCCGGAGGGCTCTGTGTCTGAAAGTATTCTGGCAGGGCTTGAGATTGTAGAGAAAAACTAGGAAAGAATCAAAAAAACAGGTTCAGAAAATCGGGTTGTGGTTAGTGCCATGATTTGGTGGGAGTCTGTAATAAAGGTATATACTGGGGGAAACCGTTAAGGTTTGTCCTAATGGGCAGTTTTACCCAAAAAGGTATGCCCTTTGGGTATAGAAAAGGCGGGCGTCCAGAGCTTTCAAGCTGTGGATATGGCGAAGCATACCCAAAAGGCGTAAAACTCTTAAAAGAGGTGAAGAAATGTGGTATGTGATCCAGACTCAGACCGGAGGCGAAGAAAAACTGGTTGAGTTAATTGAAAAGATGATTCCAAAAGAGTATTATGACGAGTGCTTTTGTATGAATAGAGAATGTGTCAGAAAGATGGAAAAAGGATATGAAATATTTTTGCGTCCATTGTTTCCGGCATATATTTTTGTGGTGACAGATAATCCTGAGAAACTATTTTTTGAGCTAAAGAGGGTGCCGAAGCTTACAAAGCTGTTAAGCGACCAGGAGGAGACCTTCTTTTGCGTATCAGAAGACGAGGAGACGTTTCTCAAAAATGTACAGAATGAAAATCACGTGGTACAGAGGTCTTTGGTAGAGGTAGATGATAAAGGGACAATTATAAAAGCCAATGGTGCAGTGGGAGTGTATATGAATCGTATTGTCAGGCAGAGGCTTAGAAAGAGATATGTCTGTGTAGAGCAGGAATTTATGGGAGAAAAGAGAAAGATTTATCTGGGGATTAAGCTGGAGGAGGAAGATGTTTAGAAATAGCAGCGATTTTAAACCGTTTGAAGCAAAGATATGGCTTTCTTCTCCGACGATGCACGGCCCGGAAATCGAGTATGTGAAAGAAGCATACGAGACAAACTGGATGTCTACGGTAGGAACAAATATTAATGAATTGGAGAAAATAGCCTGTGAGAAGGTGGGATGCAATTATGCTGTTGCACTGTCCTGCGGAACAGCGGCGCTTCATATGGCTGTGAAGCTGGCAGGCGTAAGGCCGGGGGACAAAGTTTTCTGTACGGATATGACCTTTGACGCCACCGTAAATCCAATCGTATATGAGGGTGGTATTCCAATCTTTATAGATACGGAATACGATACATGGAATATGGATCCCGCAGCATTGGAGAAGGCTTTTTTGACGTATCCTGATGTAAAGGCTGTGGTGATTGCCCATCTATATGGCGTGCCCGCGAAAATGGATGAAATTTTGAAGATATGTGAAAAGCACGGGGCTATTGTGATTGAAGATGCGGCAGAAGCTTTGGGGGCTACCTATAAAGGAGTACAGACGGGTACCTTCGGTGCATACAGCGCCATATCCTATAATGGCAACAAGATTATCACAGGATCTACGGGAGGCATGCTTCTGACGGATGATAAGTCTGCCGCAGATAAAGTACGAAAATGGTCAACACAGTCGCGGGAAAATGCGCCATGGTACCAGCATGAGGAATTAGGGTACAACTATCGTATGAGCAACGTTGTAGCAGGCATCGTGAGGGGACAGTTCCCGTATCTGGAAGAACATATTGCCAGAAAGAAAGAGATTTATGAAAGGTACAAGGAAGGCTTAGAAGGACTTGCGGTTACGATGAATCCATTTGATGAAGAAAACAGCCGCCCCAATTACTGGCTGTCTTGTCTGCTGATTCATGAAGACGCAATGTGTAAGCAAGTCCGAAGCGACTGTGAGGCGCTGTATACAAGCGAAGCAAAGAAAAGCTGTCCGGCAGAGATCTTAGAGGTTCTTGGCCGGTACAACGCGGAGGGAAGGCCAATCTGGAAGCCTATGCATATGCAGCCCATCTACCGGATGAATCCGTTTGTTACAAGAGACGGGAACGGCAGGGCGCAAAGTAATGCGTATATTGGAGGGACGGTTGTTGATGTTGGGGCGGATATATTCAATAGAGGGTTGTGTCTGCCGTCTGACAATAAGATGACCAGAGAAGAACAGGACAGGATTATTGAGATGATCAGGTCTTGTTTTGGTTAGAGAGCGAAGAATGGTAAAGGTGATGATATGAAGGAAATCGTAGTGATTGGCGCCGGAGATTTTGGAAAAGAAGTGGCCTGGCTGATTGAGGATATCAATAAGAAAGCGCCAACGTACATAATTCTGGGCTTTTTGGATGATGACACAGATAAGATAGGAAAGCAGTTGAATGGCTATGAATGTCTTGGCCCTGTAAGCTCGCTGATTGAGCTTAATAAGAATCATCATGCCTGCGCGGTTGTAGCGATGCAGGACAGTGATATCAGGAGACAGATAGTAAAGATGTTTCCTGAGTTTGACAGTTGGGAGACATTAATCCATCCAACGGCCAATATTTCTGCTTCTTCAAAGATTGGAAAAGGATGCATTGTATGCGCTAATAACAATATCAGTGTCAACACTGCCATAGGTGATCAGGTTATTATGAATCTGTCTGTGACCATGGGGCATGATTGCGAGGTTGCCGATTATGTGTCAATTATGTCGGGTACGGTGATTTCAGGACATGTTACCCTGGGGTACGGTGCATATCTTGGCAGCAACAGCACAGTGGTTCCCGGAAAGAAGGTAGGGAATCATTCAAGAGTTGGCGCAGGGTCGGTGGTCATCCGCAATGTAAAGGATCATCTTTCAGTCATGGGTGTTCCGGCGAAAGTAATACGATTTTAGGACGAGTACAATCTCAGGAGGGAAAGGGATGAATGGATTATTATTTCCGGGCCAGGGTTCCCAGGCGGTTGGTATGGGAAAGGAATTATATGATAAATTACCGGAAGCGTGTCGTCTGTTGGAGAAGGCCAACGATATCCTTGGTTATGATTTAAAAGAGATTATGTTTAAGGGGCCGCAGGAGAAGCTGTCAGATACCAGGTATGCTCAGCCGGCTATTTACACCTGCTCTGCAATGTATTTAGAAAAGGTAAAAGCAGAGGGGATTAAGTTTCACTATACTGCGGGGCACAGTCTCGGTGAGTATGACGCATTGCTGGCGGCAGGAGTATTTTCGTTTGAGGAGGGGCTTAAACTGGTGTCACAGAGAGGAACAGCCATGAGCCGGATGAACGGAAAAGGAATGATGGCAGCAGTCATGGGGCTTACGGAGAAAGAGCTTAGGGAATATATGGTTCCTCAAGTGGTCATGGCAAATCTTAATTCTAAAACACAGATTGTAATATCAGGAGAAACGGATGGAATAAGAGCTATTGAAGAAACCCTTGGCAAACGTGAAAATATCAAAATCAAAAAACTTAAAGTCAGTGCTGCATTCCACAGTCCGCAGATGGAGGAGGCGGAAGCGGTGATGAAGCCGGTTATCTCAGAAGCAGCTTTTTGTCCGCCCACCTGTTTTGTTATTTCCAATGTGACGGGAAAGCCCACCAGGGATGTAGAGGAGATAAAAGCAAACCTGCTTGGGCAGATTACCGGCCAGGTGCGATGGTACGATACTGTCATGGCTATGAAAGAGGCAGGGGTAGAACAGCTTTATGAGGTTGGCTATGGGGATGTTTTAAAGAAAATGAACAAAACAATTACATTTCGTCCGAGATGTGTTGGTATAGAAAGTTTGGGAGGTTTTTGATGCAAATATTTCATATAAAGGGCGTACACATTGACGGAGTGACAGCCTGTGTACCGGAGAGAAAAATTGATAATGAAACAAGTTTGCGCCAGTTGTACAAAGAAGAAGCAAAATTGATTATGGAATCCACTGGAATACGGACACGTTATCTTGCCAATCCTGGTACGTCTTCAGCGGATTTGTGTATTGCATGCGCAAAAAAACTGATGGAAGGGACAGGGACAAAACCAGAGGAGATTGGCGGCGTCGTATTTGTAACGTTTACGCCAGACAGGCTCATGCCCTTTAATGCATCCCTGGTACAGGAGAGACTTGGCTTATCCAAAGAAATACCGGCGTTTGATATCAGCCTTGCATGCTCTGGATATGCTTACGGATTATATATTGCGTCCACATTCGTGAATGCTTCCGGAAAGAAGGTGCTTCTTCTGGACGGCGATATTCAAAGCGCATATATGTCTGAGTATGATAAGTCAACCGTCCCCGTCATGGCAGACGCAGGGACAGCAACGCTCATTTCTCCGGCTGCTGATGATACGGAGTGGAAATTTACATTTTATACGGACGGTAAAGGCAGGGAGGCCCTGATGATTCCAGGGGGAGGTTCAGTTTCCCCCGCCAAGACGGAGGATTTTGAGTATCAGGATTTTGAGGATGGAGGAAGGCGCAGGAATATAGATATTTATATGGATGGCTTCGCGATTTTCAAATTCGTAGCAATGGATGTTTCCAAATGGCTTGAGAGGTTTCTGGCAGAAATTGAGGAGAGTGCCCAGAGTATTAAGTTTTTTGTGCCCCATCAGGCAAATATGTACATGATTAAGAAGCTTGCCAGGAAGCTTAAATTTGCCTGGGAGAATACCTGGCAGTCAGGCGACGCGGTAGGTAATTCAGCGTCGGCAACCGTACCGGTGACCATTGCCAGAGAAGGAGCCAATCGGTTGGATAAGCGCCCAGAGCAGAAGATTTTGATTTCCGGTTTCGGCGGAGGGCTTTCAGCTAGCGCAGGTGTCATAACCTTGGATTCAGAGGCGTACTATGAATTTTTTCAATATGAAGGAAAGAAGAATAAGGGAGAAAAGCAAAATGAAGAAATTTCTTGAATTAGCAGCAGAGGTATTTGAGGTAGATCCAAAGGATATCAGTATGAAAACGGTTTTTCGGGAAGATATTGAAGAATTTAGCTCACTCGTTGGATTTTCGCTGATTGTTATGATGGAGGATGAATACGGGGTAAAGGTTTCAGTGGATGAATTTCTTGAGTGTCAGACCGTGGGAGATCTTTACAGCAAGTGCGTAAAGGAATAAGTATATGGAAAATGTATTGATTACCGGCATATCCGGCGGTATAGGAAAAGGAGTGGCAGAAAAACTTTTGGATTCAGGTTCGTCGGTTATCGGGCTTGACAGGGTGATTGGAGTCGATATAGAAGAAATAAAAAGAAAATACCCAAAGAAGCTGTCCCTTTATGAATGTGACTTGATGGAGGCAGAGAGCTTACCGGGACTTATGAAGAATATAGTTATGGAACAAGGGCCTGTGGGCGGTTTCGTCCACTGTGCAGGGTTCGACAAGATGGCGCCCCTTCACCTTACGAAAATCAGCGATATGGAGAATCTTTGGCGGCTTCACGCATTAGCGCCAATGGTGTTGATTGGCGCGCTCAGTAAAAAGGCGAACCATGCAGAGGGAACGAGTATTGTCCTGATTACTTCCCAGTCGGCCCATGAAGGCGCCATGGGGCATACGGCATATGCCGCGGCCAAGGGCGCGATTGAAGGGTATCTTGCGCCGGCGGCAGCAGAGCTTATGGAGAAGGGCATACGAATCAACGAGGTGTGTTTTGCGCCCATTAAGACGCAGATGGCTGCCGGTTGGATGGAGAAGCTTTCAGAGGAGGGGCTTAGGAAGCTTTTAAAAAGCTATCCTCTTGGAATGGGAGAGGTAAGGGATGCCAGTAACCTGATCTGCTTTTTGCTCTCTGACGAGGCGCGTTTTATTAACGGGCAGATGATAACTGCCGACGGAGGACACGCGGTCAGGAAAGTGTAGGAAATTGCAATACAAGGAGGGAACGACGATGCAGGATTTTTTGAACTTTGCAGCAGAAGTATTTGAGGTAGACCCGTCAGAAATCGATGAGACTACGTCTTTAAACCAGTTTTATAAATGGGATTCTCTCATGCATCTTAGGCTCATCATGGAAATCGAGGAAAAATATGAAGTTGATATTCCTCTGGATGATGCGGCAAAGATAAAGAGCCTGAAGGATTTATATTCATATACACAGGCATCATGATAGATTGGAGTAAAAAATGAGATTAGCTCTATTATCAAATGTAACGGTTGAACTGCTTGCCAAAATGTTAGAAAAGCGCTTGGAAGTTTATCTTGGTGCAGGATATGATACCTGGCAGCAGGAGATGATTTTTCCTGAATCAGCGCTCTATTCATTTAAGCCCGAAGCAGTTGTTGTCTTACTTCATGCCAATGCAAATACCAATATATGGAATCAAGAGGAAAAAGGCCGCCGGATGATAGACGAATGGTGCGGCGCATTTTGCGCCGTAACTGAAAGACTTCCCGGTACGCCGGTGTTTATATCTTCGATTGATATCGCAGATACAAGATGCCTCTATGGCGCTGAAATAAGACAGGGGCAGTATTTTGAAAATCAATTGATTAAGATGGTAGAAAAATTACACCAGGAGGGCAGAAGCATATACATACTGCCGGTGAAGGATGCCATAACAGATATGGGACGGAGTCATTTTTATTCGCCTAAGATGTGGTATATGGCATCCATGCCATACTCCATAAAAGGTCTTGCGGCCATACAGGAATTGATTCTTCGATATGTTACTGTCACTAGGGGAAGAAAAAAGAAATGTATAGCGGTTGACCTTGACAATACTCTTTGGGGAGGAGTAATCGGGGAGGATGGCGTGGAGGGCATCCAGTTGTCCGACAATAAAGAAGGGGCAAGATATAAAGACACACAGCGGCTTCTCAAGAAGATGAAAGAGCAGGGAGTGATGCTCGCCATCCTGTCCAAGAATAACGAGGAAGACGTTGAACCTGTTTTTTTGCATCCTGACATGCTCTTACAGCATGAGGATTTTGTTGCGGAGGCAATTAACTGGGAGGAAAAGAGCAGGAATATCCTTAAGCTTGCAAAAGACCTTAACATTGGTCTGGATTCTTTTGTTTTTCTGGATGATAATCCGGCAGAACGGGAACGGATGAAGGAGGAATGTCCGGAGGTAGCCGTGCTGGATTTCCCCAAAGATACGTCCCTGCTTCCTGATGTGGTCGCAAAGGCGTATGAAGATTACTTTCTTACATTGGAGGTCACGAACGAGGACAGCCAGAAGACCCAAATGTACCGCATAGAGGCAAAAAGAAAGGCAGAGATGGGAGCGTCCGTATCCGTTGAAGATTTTCTGAGGAAATTGGAAATGACGATGGATGTCCACATCATGAAAGCCGAGGAAGAAAAAAGGGTAACGCAGCTAATCAATAAAACAAACCAGTTCAATGTAACGACTAAAAGATACAGCGAGGAAGAAGTACACAGGCTTGGGATGGGCGTTCATTCGGATATTGTTACGGCTCACATGGCGGATAAATATGGCGATAATGGCCTGGCAGCCGTATTAATCTTAAAATATGAAAAAGATATGGCCGAGATTGATACGTTTCTTATGAGCTGCCGTGTAATGGGAAGAAAAGCAGAGGATGAGATTCTGTTCAGGGTAAAAGAGATGTTAATGGGAAAAAACATCCGAAGGGTCAGGGCATCCTATGTTAAGACGGCAAAGAATACGCCGGTACTTGACCTTTACGACAGGCTTGGAATGTCTGTTATAAGCGGGAGAATCAGCGAAATCGGCGACAGCAAGACGTACGAGGCGGATATCGCTTCCCTTCCGGATGAGACAGGATTATTCCGTACAATAAAGTCAGGAGAATGAATATGAAGATTGACCATATCGGCTATGCCGTAAAAGATATTGACAAAGCAAAGAAGCCCATGGAAGAAATCGGATTCGTGTTTGAAGAAACAGTACAGGATACAGAGCGCAATATTTATATTGCATTTGGCGGGATGGACGGATACAGGGTAGAACTGGTAGCGCCGGTTAGTGAAGGGTCGCCGGTGGATATGTATTTAGGGAAGATTGGGCCGACGCCATATCACATCTGCTATAAAAGTGCAGATATTGTAAACGACATAGGACGGCTCAAGAAGAAACAGTTCAGGATTACTAAGCCTTTGTCCTCGGCTATGGCGTTTGGCGGGAAACGGGTAGCGTTTTTGTATTCTTTGTCGGCAGGACTTATTGAAATTGTTGAAGAATAGGGAAGTATTAAGTATGTGGAATAAAAAATATACAGAGGAGTTAAAAGCCAGACGCCAGAAAGCTTTTGACGGGGGAGGCAGGGAGAGGGCTAAGAAGCAGCATGAAGCCGGTAAGCTGACTGCAAGAGAGAGAATTGAAATCCTTTTTGATGAGAATTCATTTGTGGAAATAGGTACATTAGTAGAATCCCGCAGCGATGAGTTTGGCATGTCTGAAAAAAAGATACCCGGAGACGGCGTAATTATTGGATATGGCATGGTAAATGGAAGGATCGTATACGCTTCTGTGGAGGACTTTACCGTTATGGGTGGTACTCTTGGGGAATACCATTCAAAGAAAATCTGCCAGATTATGGATATGGCCATCAAAATGAGGGCGCCCTACATCAGTATCAATGATTCCGGCGGCGCCCGTATTGAAGAAGGAATTTGTTCTCTTGACGGATACAGTGGTATGTTCTATCGGAACACGCAAGCCTCTGGCCTTATTCCGCAGATTTCCGTGATACTCGGTCCCTGCGCGGGCGGCGCCTGTTATTCTCCGGCAATTACAGATTTTACGTTTATGGCAGAACAGTCCGGAAAAATGTTCATCACCGGGCCCCAGGTCGTGAAGGTTGCAATCGGCGAGAATATTACGGCTGACGAATTAGGAGGGGCAGGCATTCACAGTACAAAAAGCGGTGTCCTTCATTTTACATATCCGGATGATAAGAGCTGCCTTGAGGGAGTAAAGAAATTATTGTCATATCTTCCCCAGAATTGCAGCGAGCAGCCGCCTTTTGACCCTTCCTTCAGAGGGGTTGAGAACAGTTATAGATTAGAAGATATTGTACCGGATAATCAGAGAATCGTCTACGATGTAAAAAGGGTTTTAGATACGTTTATAGATAAGGACAGCTTTTTTGAGGTTCACGCCTCCTTTGCAGAGAACTTGATTGTCGGATTTGCCAGGCTTGATGGAAGTGTGATTGGGATTGTCGCGAATAACCCTCAGATTATGGGAGGTTCGCTGGATATCGATTCGTCGGAGAAGGGGGCAAGGTTTATCAGGTTTTGCGATTGCTTTAATATCCCTCTTTTGACGCTGGTGGATGTGCCTGGGTTCTTTCCGGGAAGCCAACAGGAGCATAACGGTATCATCCGCAGAGGCGCAAAGCTTCTGTATGCCTATGCGGAAGCGACTGTGCCAAAGATTACGCTTATTCTGCGCAAAGCTTTTGGGGGAGCGTATATAGCCATGAACAGCAAAGGAATGGGTGCGGATGTTGTGTTCGCATGGCCCATTGCGCAGATTGCGGTCATGGGAGCCGAGGGTGCAGTCGGGATTCTCCATAAGAAAAGAATTGGGGCGGCAGATGATAAAGAGAAAGAGGAGAAAAGGTTGGTGGAAGAATATACAGAACATTTTATGACGCCGTACATTGCGGCTTCAAAGGGCTTCATAGACGAGGTTATTCTGCCGGAGGAAACAAGGAAGAAGATTAGTGAATCCTTTTTTGCATTGAAGGATAAGAATGAGATGAGCAGGCGGAGGAAACATGGAAATATTCCACTGTAAATGAGGAAGATATGAAATTAAAAAAATATATGAGGTTACCCCAGTATGAGGTAGGAAAATATCAGAAAGAAAGCTTAGGGCAGGTTCAGGCATTATTTTCGCAGGCGTTCGGAGGCAGAAAGATTTCAGTCAGGATGCTGAAATGGCAGATGGAGGATAACCCTTGCTTACAAAATAGGGCGACGACTCTGTGGCGGGAGGATACATTGGTTGCATATAACGCCCTGACTCCTTCTTACGCCGTCTTAGACGGCAGGGAGGTGGTGGCGGCAGTCAGCGGGACGACGATGGCAGACGTACATTTTCCTGGCGCCTCTTTGCAGTTGTTTACAGAGTGTGCAAGGCAGAACAGGGATATCAGTATCATTTACGGTTTTCCTAATCACAATTCCTATGGGATTACAGTAAAATATCTGGACCACCACTATGTAGGAGATGTGAGCTTTTGGACGGCACAGGCTGTCAGGACAGAAGCCTCAGACAAGATCAAAGAGTTTTTTTCCTTTTCGGACGAATACGAGGGGATCAGCCACGAGCTGTCAAAAGAGCATGAATTTATCAAAATCAGAAAAAGTGCATTTCTAAACTGGCGCTTTTTTTTGAAGCCGGAATTTGAATACAGAGGATTTGAATTTGTGGATGAAAAGGGGAAGCATGGATATATTGTGGCAGATATTTATGTGGAAAATGAAGTGAAGCAGCTTCAGGTGGTGGATATCATTGCGGATTCCCCAAACGTCATGAAGCAGTTGCTTTTATACAGTATTCATCTGGCGTACCAGTGGTCTTGCGAGGTAGTGAAGCTATGGCTTACATCTGAGAAATATGAGGATGTCCTTGTGGAAAGCGGTTTCGTGTATGGAGAGCATCCTTTTGCGATGACAGTCTGGAACCAGGATATCAATATAAAAAAATCCTACATTACCATGGCGGATTCGGATATTTTTTAAATATATGCTGAAAGCAGGAGCATTATGTTATGAAAAGTGATATGCCTAAGATAAAAAAATCTTTTTATTCTGTGGTTGTAAAGAGAGTGTTGGATATACTCTTAAGCGCAACTGCATTAATTGTGTTATCGCCTGTGTTGTTACTTGTAGGAATTCTGGAGCTGGTGTTTCATGGAAAACCAATCCTTTATTGTACAAAGCGTCCGGGAAAGGATGGGAAAATCTTTCCTATGTATAAATTCAGGAGTATGACCAATGAAAGAGGGGACGACGGTTATCTTCTGCCGGAGGAAAAGCGCCTTACGAAATTCGGCCATTTCCTCCGTAAGACATCGATTGATGAGCTTCCGGGGCTGCTCAATGTTCTGAAAGGTGATATGAGCATTGTAGGCCCTCGCCCCCTTCTGGCGGAGTATATGCAGTATTACAGCCCAAGACATGCCATGCGACAGGCTGTCAAGCCGGGTCTTACATTGGAGAGAATTGTAAAAAGCGACAGCAAGACATGGACTTGGCGCGAGCAGTTTGAAAATGATATCTGGTATATTGAGCATATCAGTTTTGCCACGGATATCAGGATGGTATCAGCCATTATAAAAGCGGTTTTCCGTGGAAGCGAATTCAGGGCAAGCGATACCAGGGCGCCGTTTGACGGAACGAATCTTGATGAGACGAGGAACAGAGGCGAATTGGGAATTAAGGTACATTTTGAAAGTTTGGAAAAAGGATTGGAAGACGGAAGATGAAGATATTAGTATTTGCCCCTCATCCGGATGATGAAGTGTTGGGCTTAGGGGGGACGATAGCGAGATATACTGCAAACGGAGATGAAGTGTACGTATGTATTGTTACGAGTGCACAGCCGCCGGTTTACGACAACAGGATTGCAGTAGAGAATGGATGGCCCCATATGATCTATCCTGAGATTATGAAAGCACATCAATTGTTGGGAATTAAAGAAACATTTTTCCTTAAGTTTCCGACTGTCCAGATGGAAACTGTCCCCAGGTATAAGCTTAATGGAAAGATTAATAATCTGGTGCGGCGCATTTTACCTGAGATTGTCTATATTCCCCACTTTGGCGATATGCAGAAGGATCACCAGATTGTTTCGGAAGCCGTCATGGTTTCGGTGAGGCCGAAGCATGAAAATATTGTTCGATACGTGTACTCTTATGAGACGCTGTCTGAAACAGAATGGAATATCCCTCATTCTTCAAACTGTTTTATTCCCAATACATTTGTAGATATCAGCGAATACCTCAAAAAGAAAATGGCGGCTATGGAATGTTTCGTGTCACAAGTGGGAAAATATCCGGATCCCCGTTCGATTGAGGCGGTAGAGGCTCTGGCAAGGCTTAGAGGAACCACTATGGGAGCCGAAGCGGCAGAGGCGTTTGCGCTGGTGAGAGAGTATAGGAGATAGGATGTATGCATGGAGAGAGAATGTGGCACACGTTCAGGCTATTTACAATTTTATCTGCTGTAAAGAGAACTCAATATTATAAAGATAAAAAAATATTCCATTCTATGGGAGAAAATTGTCTGATTATGGACAGGATTGTTCCCCTTTATGCAAGGTTAATCAGCCTGGGGAATAACGTACAGATTGCATCTAATGTTCACTTCAATACACATGATATTACTCATGTAATGTTAAACAACAGAGAGTCCTCTTTACCTAGGGGGGGGGTAAGTATCATGAAAAAACAGGCTGCATTGAGATTGGAGACAACGTTTTTATCGGGGCGGGTACGAGTATCAATTACAATGTGAGGATTGGCTCGAATGTAATAATTGGAGCATGCAGTTTAATCACAAAGGATGTTCCCGGCAACAGCGTGGTAGCCGGAGTACCCGCAAAAGTAATTTCGAGTTTCGAGGAATATTTGAAGAAAAGGACAGAGGACGACAAAAGCTATATTGAGTTTGGGACAGAATTTATCTCAGGTGAAATGGAAGATCGTTGCTGGAGGGAATTTTTAAATGGGAGAAACATTTTGAACAAATCGGTTTAGCAGGAGGAAAAATGGAAAAGGTTAAAGTTCTTGAATTACCTATAAGTAATTTGGGAAGAGGGGGAACTGAAGTAATGGTTTGGAATTGGTATCATAACTTTTCCTCCCCCGAATTAGTAATTGATTTTCTTGGAGATTATTCAAGGAATGATGAGTACATAAAATCTATAAACAGCAATCATGGGGAATATTACAAATACACGAAGTATACTTCCCCAAAGATTTTCGGGAAAATTATAAACACTTTCGGAATCATGCGTTATGCAAAGAAAATTGCAAAAAACAATGATTATGATGTCATCCACATTCATGCTCAAGATGCATTTATTGCATTTACATATTACTTAGCTGTAAAACCGTTCTGCAAAAAGATTATAATCCACTCCCACTGTACGGGAACCGATGTAAATTCGGGTGTGTTAATGAAACTGAAACGTTTTCTTCATAAGGTTTGCAGGTGTTTGCTGAACAGCAAAAAAGTTATACGTTTAGCCTGCTCAAAAGCCGCCGGAGAATGGATGTACCCTCCGAAATACAAATTTGAGGTTATAAATAACGGAATTGACGTAAAGAAATTCACATATAACGAAGAAGTCAGAAACAGGATACGCTCCGAATTGAAAGTTGATAACAAATTTGTCATAGGTAATATAGGGCGTTTTTCAATACAGAAAAACCACGAATTTCTGCTTGATATTTTTAACGAGGTGTTAAAGAAAAATCCAAACGCCGTTTTATTGCTTATCGGGGACGGTCCCCTTGAAAATAAGATAAAAGAAAAGACCAAAAACCTCGGAATTGAAAAATCCGTGATATTTTATGGGACAACTTCGAGCACAAACGAGCTTTACCAAGCAATGGATTGTTTTGTTTTGTCCTCGCTCTTTGAAGGACTGCCGATTGTTTTGGTTGAGGCTCAGGCAGCCGGACTTAAAACACTATGCTCAGACGCAATAACACAAGAGGCAAAAATCACAGGGCTTTTGGAGTATTTGCCTTTATCTGGAACACAGGAAAAATGGGCTGAAAAAATCCTCAGCTATAATGATAGGTATGAACGAAAAGATTTGTTCAAAGAAGTTAAAAATGCGGGGTATGATATTAAGCAGTCCGCAAAGCGGCTCGAAGAAATATACGTCAGGAAGATGCATGAGTGATTAATATGAGAGTTTTATTTGTTAGCGGATTTGGAATCAATTCAACTGTTCCTAATCCTATTTGCGAAACCAGGATAATCAAATGGCTGAAAAAATATCCGAATATTCAAATAGATATTGCGTGTGATGGTATTGTTGAAAAGACACCGGAGAAAAATTGGAAGTGTCATCCATTGTATATGCTGCGCCGGATAAAATGCTGGCCGTCAAACAATCCGGATGTTGAGAAAGCGTGCAGGAAGGAATTATGTGAAATTTTTGATGCTCAGGATTATGATTGCCTTTTTGTTCCACATAAGCCATTTGAGACAGTATATGCCGCATGTTATATAAAAAAGAAACATCCGAAGGCCAAGCTGTACATTTATGCGCTTGACCCAATCGCTAATGAGGTCGATGCAAATAACGGTATAGGTAAACATCTTTTCTTTTTGTCGAAAATAGCGGAAGAAAAGGTGTTTGAAATAGCGGATCATATTTTTCACATGGAGTGCAACAAGAGAAAATATGATGAAGAAAAATACAAGAAATATGCGGACAAGTTTTCCTATTTAGATTTCCCACTGATAGAATCAAGGGATGTAAAGTCAGGGCAGGAACATGATTCATCAGCTTTGCTCATACTATACTCAGGGCTTCTCAATGATGTTTACCGTTCGCCTAAGTATTTTCTTGAATTATATGATGTTGTGTCAGAATCGATTGACGCACAGCTTCATTTCTATGCGAAAGGGAACAGCGTTAAGGAAATCGAAGAAAGAGCAGCGAACAACAAGAGAATTAAGTCGTTTGGATATATACCAAAGGAAGAACTTGAAGAAAAAATAGAAGAGGCTCAGTTTCTTTTAAACATTGGAAATAAATATTCTGATATGCTTCCATCCAAGCTATTAACTTATTTCATGACAGGAAAGCCTATTATCCACATAAAAAATCAGGAGAATGACGCATCGATTCATTATCTTGAAAGATATGGTTTGTATATTGTTATAGACGAGCGCGATCCGTTTGAGGAAAACGCAAAAAAATTAATCGAGTTCATGAAAAATAATCATGGAAAGAGGTTATCTCTGGATTATGTAAGGAGAACATTTACACATAATACACCAGAATGGAATGCAAAGCAAATCAAGAGAGTCTTAATGGGTGATAAATAATGTCAATAAATATAGATAAAAAGGAATTTAAAATAATAGCATTAGTTTTCGTTTTATTGTTTTTCTCAAACGACACATACCTATTTGGAACCAATTCCAATGAACTGATGGTTGCCATACCGAGATACCTCATGCTTGGCTATTGTGCTATAAGTATATTTTTTTCTATGGTTGGGAAAAAATATACGGAGCATAAAAAAATCATGATTCTATATTTTGTGATGATTCTAGCTTTTTTGGCAGTATCAATTTATCACCACGAGTATTTTAACCGGATTTTGATTAAAGTTTTGTGTATGACAACCAGCATGTTTATATGTATATCATATCCTCTTGAGGATTATACACAGGCTTTTCTAAAGTGTATGACATTTTTCTCGGTATCTGCAATTTTCCTTACACTGATTGCCTATATTTCACCGGCTATTGTCAGAGCCTTGCCATCAATTATCAACACAGCAGGAATACGGTATTATTCTATTGGGTTTGCCGGGTTAGACGAAAGATCCTTAACTACATGGAATATTAGAACCAGTGGGATTTTCTGGGAACCCGGAGTATTTCAGATGTACTTGAACCTGGCTATTTTGTTGGAGTTAATGCTTGACAATGCAAAGAACAAGAAGAGAATAGCCATTTATATAATTGCACTGTTCCTTACATTTTCTACTACCGGATTTCTGGCGTTTGGATGGATGATTGCAACATATGCTCTGTTTGGCAGGGAGAATAGTCGGTCTGTAACAAAAAATATAGTTGTATTCATTGCTCTGATAATAGGTTCAATAGCTGCATACTTTATCGTCTTCTATACAAATTTGGGAACGTCTGTGTTTGGCAAACTGTTTAATATGAAAGATGGATCAACAATGGTTCGTCTGGCGTCAGTTCTGATTAATCTGGAAATAATCAGAGATCATCCTTTTGCAGGAATCGGTATGGAAATAATGGAAGATGAATTTATACAAAGATCTTATCGGTCAAGTGCAATATATGGGTGGACGCATCAGAATACAAACACACTCCTATACCAATTTGCTGCGCATGGTTGCTTTTTTGGCATTCCGTTTACCTTGGGGACTTACAAGTTCGGAGGCAGACTAAGCAATAAAGTGTTTATGAAATTATCTATATTTGTGATGTTTGTGATGTTGTATATAGGAGAAAACCTATTTACATCTATTTTCCCATACATTTTGATTTTTTATGGTGTGGATCGAGCTTATGCTCCTGTGGAGGCTGAAAATAAATTTATTCATATTGGGGGTGTTCCTTGTGAAAACAATTCTGTCAATTAATCTCGGTAATTTTGGCAGTACGGGAAATATTATGCGGGGCATTTCAAAAGCAGCCGAGCAGAGTGGGTATACTTGCTGGCAAGCCTATGCGCCTGATAGGAACAACGGGATTGCTTTGGAGAGGGATATCGTGATCGAAAGCTATAATGTAAGAAGATTGAATGAATTATATTCACGATATACGGGAATGCGTGGATTCCAAGCCTATTTTTCAACGAAAGCCTTTTTGAAAAAAGTTGATAAGATCAAACCGGATATTATCCACCTTCATAATCTTCATAATAACTATATTCATGTCGGCCTGCTGTTTGATTACATAAAAAAGAACCGCATTAAGGTGGTTTGGACGCTCCATGACTGTTGGGCATTCACAGGGCGTTGTCCGTATTTCCAGATGAGTGGATGCAAACGTTGGAAAACAGGATGTCACGACTGCCCATATCCAAAGGAAGAGTATCCTTCGGTGAGGGTAGATAAATCAGATGTTCTTTGGAAAATGAAAAAGGCAGCGTTTACCGGCGTTGAGAATCTGACGATTGTTACTCCGTCAGAATGGCTTGCGGGTTTGGTAAAAGAGTCTTTTCTCAAAGAATATCCGGTTCAGGTCATCTACAATGGAATAGACTTGGATGTATTTAAACCTACGCCCAGTGATTTTAGAAGCGCTTACGGCATAGGGGGGGGGGGTAAAAGTCTTATTAGGAGTTTCATTTAATTGGGAAAAAAGAAAAGGACTGGATGTATTTATAGAGCTGAGCAAAATGTTAGACAACAGATATAAAATCGTATTGGTTGGCATAGATGCCCAGACGGGGAAAACACTCCCTGAAAATATTCTTACAATAGAACGAACCAGGGATAAGCGGGAATTGGCTCAGATATATACTGCTGCAAATATTTTTGTAAACCCGACACGAGAAGAAGCTCTCGGAATGGTGAATTTAGAGGCTTTGGCCTGCGGAACGCCGGTGGTCACGTTTCGTACGGGAGGCTCGCCAGAGTGCATAGATGACACCTGCGGCGTAGTTGTTGCCTGTGACGATATTCAGGCTTTAAAGACAGCAATCAAGGAAATTCTGTATGAGGTGGAACATGAGTAAGTATTTGGTTTTAGGAGTTTCATTTAATTGGGAAAAAAGAAAAGGGCTTGATGTTTTTATAGAGTTGGAAAAACGTCTGGGATTAGATTATAAGATTGTGCTGGTTGGTGCAGATGAAAATCTTGCGTACAAGATTCCAGAACGTATCATTACGATACCGAGGACGGCAGACCAGGAAGAACTGGCTAGGCTCTATTCTGCCGCCAATGTTTTTGTAAACCCTACAAGAGAGGATAATTTTCCGACGGTTAATATAGAGTCGCTTGCCTGCGGAACGCCGGTTATCACTTTCCATACGGGAGGAAGCGCTGAAATGTTAGATAATGGATGCGGTTACTGTGTCGAAACAGATGACTATGACGAGCTTGTGGATAGAATTGTACATATATGTGAAAGCGGTGTGTTTAGCGAAGAAGCATGTATAAAGAGGGCAAGGCAATTTGACCGCTATACAAAATTTAAGGAATATGTAGATTTATATGACAGTTTACTTGGCAGGGAAACAGGATGAACAATAGGGTAATCAAAAATGCTTCGTGGATCATCATGTGCAGGGTTGTACAGGCTGTACTTGGTTTGATTATTTCTATGATTATGGCAAGATACCTGGGACCTTCAAATTTTGGATTGCTGAATTATGCAAATTCAATCGTCACCTTTGTGATACCGGTTATGCGGTTGGGAATCCATGGGGTTTTGGTACAGGAATTTGTGACTTCTCAGGATCAGGAGGGGGAAATTTTAGGCACGTCGATTACTTTAAGTTTTATTTCTGCGATTGTATGTGTGATAGGCGTCATCACCTTTGTCAGTTGTGCAAACGCGGGAGAGAGGGATACCATAATCGTATGTGTTTTATATAGCTTTACGCTGATTTTTCAAAGCTTTGAGATGATTAATTATTGGTTTCAGGCAAAGCTTTTGGCAAAGTATAGCTCGATGATAGCGCTGATTGCCTATACAGTGGTTTCTCTGTACAAAATCATTTTATTGATTAATCGAAAGAGTATCTTTTGGTTTGCAGTTGCAAATACATTGGATTATCTTGTGATTGCGGCAGGGCTTCTAATCGTATATTACAGATTTGGGAATCAAAAGCTGCGGTTTCTTAAAAGGCGGGCAAAAAAACTGATAGGTATAGGTAAGTATTATATTCTGTCAGATTTGCTGATTACAGTATTTGCTCAGACAGACCGAATTATGTTGAAATCCATGATGGGGAATCAGGCCACAGGATATTATTCGGCGGCCGTAGCCTGCGCGGGAATGACACAGTTTGTCTTTGGAGCAATTATTGATTCAATGCGGCCTACCATTTTTGAAAGTAAGAAAAAATCGGAGGAACTCTATAAGAAAAATCTGGCGAGACTGTTTTCCGTAATTATATATTTGTCCCTAATACAGAGTGTGGTTATGACATTATTTGCACCCCTTATAGTCAGTATACTTTACGGCAGGCAATTTATACAGTCAATATCAGCATTGCAGATAGTCGTATGGTATACCACTTTTTCATATCTGGGTTCCGCCAGAAATATCTGGATTTTGGCAGAGGGAAAGCAGAAGCATTTATGGAAGATTAATTTGTTTGGCGCGTTGGCGAATGTGCTGCTGAATACTTTGTTGATTCCACCCTTTGGCGTAAACGGCGCTGCAATCGCATCATTAATTACACAATTCGCAACAAATTTTATTACGGGTTATATCTTTGCGCCTATACGAGGAATCAATCAAGTAATACTTAAAGGGGCTGATCCAATGTTATTTGTGGATACGGTAAAAAAGATAATAAGGAACCGGTAATCGTTTGGAGGATTAGAAAAATGAATGAGATTCAATCAAGAATATTGACGATATTTGAGCAGATAAAAAACATTTGCGATAAAAATCATATTCCTTATTATGCTATTGGCGGCACTTGTATCGGTGCGGTCAGACATAAGGGGTTCATTCCGTGGGACGACGATATGGATATAGCAATTCCCATTGAAGAATGGGATAGATTTTGGGATTGCATGGAAAAGAATTTACCCTCGCATCTGGGAATCTATAATGGCGATAAAGTTCGGCATTATCGTTATATTTTTTGGAAAATATATGATAGGGATACTACGTTTATTGAGGAAGCAGAGGTAGATTATCCGGATGCATATAAGGGGATTTATGTTGATATTATGCCCATTGCCGGAATTCCAATAGAAAAAGAGAAAAAGAAGAAATTTTGCAAAAAAATCTATCGTTTGGGAGTTTTGAATTATGTAAGGCGGTATCCGTTTCATGAGATGGAGAATGTAAAAAGAAAATTAATGTGGATGATCATGTGGATTTTCCGGTTTGGAATTCCTTTTAATTACTATTCTCAAAAGTGGATAAAGCTGCTGAGAAAATATCCTTTGTATCAATCTGAGCTTACCGGATATACATGGCATAATCAGATATCAGACAACCTGTGTTTTCCCTTTGCATTTTTCAGGAATAGAGAGGAAAAGCAGTTTGAAAATACTTCCATAGCCTGTCCGGGGGATTGGGACGGATATTTATCAAGACAATTTGGCGATTATCTGACATTGCCTCCTTTGGATAAGAGACAGGACCATCATCAGGTATTTGTAAGTACACAGTTGCCATATAGTGAATATAAGGGGGAGAGGCAATGATAATTGGTTATACAACCGGAGTATATGATCTTTTTCATATTGGTCATTTGAATCTTCTGAAAAATGCAAAAGGAATGTGTGACAAACTGGTTGTCGGAGTTACCGTCGATGAGCTTGTCACATACAAGGGGAAACGTCCGATGATTCCCTTTGAGGATCGGATTGAAATCGTAAGAAGCTGTAAATATGTGGATGCAGCAGTACCTCAGTATGATATGGACAAGCTAAAAGTATGCAGGGAACTGGGGGCTTCCATGCTCTTTGTGGGGGACGACTGGTATGGGACAGAAAAGTGGAAGAAGTATGAAGAAGAATTCGCTGACCATGGGATTAAGATTATTTATTTTCCATATACCAAAGGCGTATCCTCAACAAAAATTACAGAGGCGTTGAAAGCAGTCCGGGGATGGACAGTAGAATGAATAGGGAGGAATCAGTGATGGCTGTTGATAAAAAATTTTGTATGAGTTCATATATGGCGTTTCGTTTTATAGAGCGTAAGGACGTTGATTTTTACGAAGATATTTGTTTGGGGGGGGGGCATAATAACATCGTCCCAATTCTGGATGAACAGAGAGTTTTCGTACATACCGCAGACGATATTGATAGGGAAATCAGAAAACAAATAAATAAGTTTGCAGATAAGAAAAAAGGGATTCTTCTTAGCGGAGGTATGGATTCTGCCATTGTCGCATCATATCTTACAGGTTCAGACGCTTATACTTTTCGTTTTCTAAAAGGGGAATTCCAGAAGGAAGAATTGGAAAGGGCAGAATATTATGCGAGATATTACGGACTGAATCTCCATTATGTAGATATCACTTGGGATACGGTTCTTACCCATCTTGAGCCGGTGATGAAAGCAAAGGCGGCTCCGGTACATTCCATAGAACCACAGATTTTACAGGCCGCGTTGCAGGCAAAGGCAGACGGTGTGGAAATGATGTTTGTTGGAGAGAGCAGCGACTTGGTTTTTGGCGGTATGGACGGACTTCTTGCAAAGGATTGGTCGTTTGACGAATTTATGGATCGGTACATTTTTACTCATCCGGAGGATGTACTTGCAGAGCCGGTGTCTATGCAGTATTTGTTTGAGAGATATCGAATGGATGGAGACAGGATTGACTTCTTGAAATTTATGGACGAGGTATTCTCCATAGAATCGTCAAGTTCTTATCTGAATGCTTTTCAGGTAGCAGGCATGCCATATTATGATCCATATGCCAGACTGAAAATGGCAGATGAGTTGGATCTTTACAGAGTACGCCATGGAGAACCCAAATATTTAATCCGTCAGTTGATGGCAAAAAAATATCCGGAGATTCCGGTTCCGGATAAAATACCCATGCCAAGGCCGGTTGATGAGTATTTTAAGACGTGGGAGGGACCTGTAAGATCCGAATTTAAGAAGAATATAGATATGAATCAGTTTACCGGTAATCAGAAATGGCAAATATACTGTCTTGAGAGATTTTTAAACATGAACGAACCTGAATAACAGTGAGAGGAATAGCATTATGTTTCACAAAAAGACATTATTAATCACCGGCGGCACAGGCTCTTTTGGCAACGCAGTCCTGGACCGCTTCTTAAC
>CAJUBG010000020.1 GCA_910584575.1 uncultured Dorea sp. | reverse complement strand
TGGAAGCCATTACAGAGAAGAAATTCGGTGACAAAGAGAATCCGCTTCTTGTTTCCGTTCGTTCCGGTGCAAGAGCATCCATGCCAGGTATGATGGATACCATCCTGAACCTTGGTCTGAATGAAGATGTTGTGGAGACACTTGCTGAGAAGTCCGGCAACCCGCGCTGGGCATGGGACTGTTACAGAAGATTTATCCAGATGTACTCAGACGTAGTTATGGAGGTTGGTAAGAAATATTTTGAAGAACTGATCGACAAGATGAAAGAGGAGAAGGGCGTTAAGCAGGATGTTGAGCTTACGGCTGAGGATCTTAAGAGCCTTGCAGGACAGTTCAAGGCAGAATATAAGGAAAAGCTCGGACAGGATTTCCCGACTGACCCGAAGGAGCAGTTAATGGGCGCTATCAAGGCTGTATTCCGTTCATGGGACAACCCAAGAGCGAACGTATACCGTCGTGACAACGATATCCCGTATTCATGGGGAACCGCTGTAAACGTTCAGTCCATGGCATTTGGTAACATGGGTGACGACTGCGGTACAGGCGTTGCATTTACCCGTGATCCGGCCACAGGAGAGAACGGTCTGTTCGGTGAGTTCCTGACGAACGCACAGGGCGAGGACGTAGTTGCAGGTGTACGTACACCGATGCACATTTCCGAGATGGAGCAGAAATTCCCAGAAGCATTTGTTCAGTTTAAGAAGGTATGCGAGACTCTTGAGAAGCATTACAGAGATATGCAGGATATGGAGTTTACGGTAGAGCACGGCAAGCTTTATATGTTGCAGACACGTAATGGTAAGAGAACGGCTCAGGCTGCCCTTAAGATTGCATGTGACCTTGTAGATGAAGGCATGAGAACAGAGGAGGAAGCTGTTGCGATGATTGATCCTCGTAACTTAGATACCCTGCTTCATCCACAGTTCGACGCTGCTGCCCTGAAGGCTGCTACACCGATGGGGAAGGGTCTTGGCGCATCTCCGGGAGCTGCATGTGGTAAGGTTGTATTTACGGCAGAGGATGCGGTAGAGTGGCATGCAAGAGGAGAGAAGGTTGTTCTTGTACGTCTTGAGACATCACCGGAGGATATCACAGGTATGAAGTCTTCACAGGGTATCCTGACTGTCCGCGGCGGTATGACAAGCCATGCAGCGGTTGTTGCCCGTGGAATGGGTACATGCTGTGTATCCGGATGCGGCGATATCGCTATGGATGAGGAGAATAAGAAGTTTACGCTGGCAGGAAAGGAATTCCACGAGGGAGACGCTATCTCTATTGACGGTACAACCGGTAACATCTATGACGGAATCATTCCTACTGTTGACGCTAAGATTGCGGGAGAGTTCGGAAGAATCATGGCATGGGCGGACAAGTATAGAAGATTGAGCGTTCGTACCAATGCTGATACACCGGCAGACGCGAAGAAGGCTGTTGAGCTTGGCGCAGAAGGTATCGGCCTTTGCCGTACAGAGCATATGTTCTTTGAGGAGGACAGAATTGCTGCATTCCGTGAGATGATCTGTTCTGATACGGTAGAAGAAAGAGAAGCAGCCCTTGAGAAGATTCTTCCATATCAGCAGGGAGATTTCGAGGCTCTCTATACAGCGTTGGAGGGCAATCCGGTTACGATTCGTTTCTTAGATCCGCCGCTTCATGAGTTCGTTCCAACAGAGGAGGAGGATATCAAGAAGCTGGCTGACGCTCAGGGCAAGACCGTAGAGCAGATTAAGACTCTGATCGATTCTCTCCATGAGTTTAACCCGATGATGGGACATCGTGGATGCCGTCTTGCAGTTACCTATCCTGAGATTGCGAAGATGCAGACAAAGGCTGTAATCCGCGCGGCGATCAATGTGAAGAAGGCTCATCCGGACTGGGCGGTTAAGCCGGAGATTATGATCCCGTTGATTGGCGATATCAAAGAGCTTAAGTATGTAAAGAAGTTTGTCGTTGAGACAGCGGACGCTGAGATCGCGGCAGCAGGTATTGAGCTTGAGTATGAAGTTGGTACGATGATCGAGATCCCAAGAGCAGCTCTTACAGCGGACGAGATTGCTAAGGAGGCTGACTTCTTCTGCTTCGGTACCAATGACCTGACGCAGATGACCTTTGGCTTCTCACGTGATGACGCCGGTAAGTTCCTGGAAGGATACTATGACGCTAAGATTTACGAGAATGATCCGTTTGCGAAGCTTGACCAGACAGGTGTTGGTAAGCTGATGGAGACTGCCCTTAAGTTAGGCAAGCCGGCTAATCCGAAGCTTCATATCGGTATCTGCGGCGAGCACGGCGGAGATCCAAGTTCCGTAGAGTTCTGCCATAAGATTGGTCTGGATTATGTATCCTGTTCACCATTCCGTGTGCCGATTGCAAGACTGGCGGCAGCACAGGCGGCAATTGCAAACAAATAGAGTATTGGTAAAAAATTGTTTTTGCAGAATAAGATATTCTTCACCGCAGAAGATAATTTTGTTGGTGGAGTAACTGAAAATCAATAAAAATAGACCTAAACGATGACCTTGGGGGGGAAACACACCTTCAAGGTCATCTTCCTCTCAAGAAGCTTTTCGCATGAATGCATTAAGGACGAAGATGACAAGAGTAAAGCATTAATACTATATTTGATTTTGATTGGAGTTGATACTATGGAACTTGAAATAAGCATTGAAGATTTACTAAGCAAAAGAAAAATAGAATCAGACCGCATAGAATTTAAGGCAGGATGGAATCCAGACGATATCTATCATAGTATTTGTGCATTTGCAAATGATTATAATAATGATGGCGGTGGATATATTGTTGTTGGGGTAGAAGAGAAAAATGGCGTGGCAGTCCGTCCTGTAAAAGGTGTGCCGGAGGATATGCTGGATAAAATTCAGAAAGAAATGCTAGGGTTTAATAATAGAATATCTCCGCCATATTTCCCAAAGGTAATTATATCTGAAGTAGACAGCAGATGGATTCTTGTCATTGTTGCCAGAACCGGACAGCAGCGGCCTTACAAATCACCGGATTATGTTACAGGAAAAAAAGATAAGAAATACAGTTATTATATTCGTTACCTGACAAGCTCTGTAAAAGCAAATCCTGAACAAGAACGAGAACTGATTAATATGTCTGATCAGACGCCTTTTGACTGTAGGGCAAATCATAAAGCTACTTTTGAGGATATTTCCCCAATTCTTTTGGAGGATCATTTACGTAAAACAGGAAGCAAACTTGCAAAACAGGTTCGAGAACGTGGAGTGGAGGAAATATTGGAAGATATGCAGTTGCTAGTGGGACCGCCAGAACTCAGATATATCCAAAATGTGGCAGTTATGATGTTTTGTGAGCATCCGGACAAATTTTTTCGATATACTTATGTGCAGATGACCTCATTTCCAGAAGGCAGTGTGGAAAATCCAAATGTTAGTGAAGATTTTCCTAATATTACAGGATCTGTTCCACAGATGATTCAGGCAACAATGGAACGCTTTCGCAATCTTTTTATCCGTGAAAAGGTAATCAAAGTTCCGAATCAGATGGAAGCACTTAGAATTATGAATTATCCATACCAAGCGATTGAAGAAGCTGTGGTTAATGCATTTTATCATCGAGAGTATATGTCATGTGAACCTGTAACAATAGAAATAGAACCGGATTGTATAAATATCATGAATTTTCCAGGTATTGATCGGTCAATTTCAGAAAAGACAATAGCGGAGGGAAAAAGATTTGTTTCCAGATATTACCGCAATAGAAGATTAGGAGAGTTTCTGAAAGAGTTAGATTTGTCAGAGGGGCATTCATCAGGTATTCCTACGATACAAGGAGAGCTGCAGAAAAACGGTTCACCACGGGCAGAATTTTTTACAGATGAAGATAGAAGGGCTATGAGAATAAGGATTCCCATTCATCCGGCATTTTTGAATGTGCAGGAAAGTGTAGAGAAAAATGAAACAAGTTTTGAAACAAGTATGAAACAAGTATTGAAACCAAAAGACTTTGATAAATTAAAGTTAGTTATAGGAGAATTGGAAAAGAAAGATGAGATTACGATTCAGGAAGTAATGGCAATAACTAAAAAATCAAGAACCACGGCATGGAGATATATGCAGATTTTAGTTGACCTAGGTGCTGTCGAGGCAGAGGGCAATACCAATAATATGATTTATCGGATAACGTTGGTATGAATATTTTGGGTTTTAAATTCATAAGGAGAGCAAAAAGAACATGAAGATTGGAATTTTAGGAGCAGGCAGCATCGCCCATAAGATGGCGGAGACTGTCGGCAGTATGGACAAGACAGAAATATATGCAGTAGCATCCAGAAGCCTCGAAAAAGCAGAGAATTTCGCGAAACAATATCAGATTCCCAAGGCATACGGAAGCTACCAGGAGATGTTAATGGATTCGTATGTAGACCTGGTTTACGTTGCGACGCCACATTCACACCATTATGAGCATGTAAAGATGTGTCTGGAACACGGCAAGCATGTACTCTGTGAAAAAGCATTCATGATTAACAGTTCTCAGGCAAAAGATGTGGTTGGAATAGCAAGAAAGAAGAAGCTGCTTCTGGCAGAGGCCATATGGACTCGGTATATGCCTTCAAGGACACTAATCCGCGAGGCTGTGGACAGCGGTATCATTGGAGAGGTTACCTCTCTGACGGCGAATCTTGGATACGCGATTGGGAATAAGGAACGTCTGGTCAGATCAGACCTTGGCGGGGGCGCTTTGTTGGATTTGGGGGTATATCCCATTAATTTTGCGCTGATGGTATTTGGGGAGGACTATCAGGACGTCACGGCGCAGGGGATTCTGTCAGACAAGGGAGTGGATTTGCAGAACAGTATCACTCTGACCTGGAAAAATGGGAGGATGGCGCTTCTTCACTCTAACATGCAGGCGCTTACAGACCGCAGGGGTATCATACATGGAGATAAAGGATATCTTGTTGTGGAGAATATCAACAACTGTGAGGCAATCAGCGCCTATGATCTTGACAGAAGGCTGATAAAGCAGTATGAGATACCGGAACAGATTACAGGGTTTGAATATGAAGTGGAGTCATGCCGCAAGGCTTTAGAAAACGGTGAGATTGAATGTAAAGAGATGCCTCTTGCCAACAGTGTAGCCGTGATGGAATTGATGGACAGGATACGTGAGATTCTGGGAATCCGCTATGCTTGTGAGGTATAACAAATCAGCGCGTCAGGGCTGCCATAGTGCATATCCTGACGCGCATTGTTTTATCTGCGAAGCTGGAACTTCTGAACCGATCTCTTTAATTCTCCCGCCTGCTTATACAACTCACTGGCAGAGGAGGCAGATTTTTCGGCAGTCACTGTATTGGTATGAACAACATCAGAAATCTGATCAACGCCTGCGGTAAGCTGTTCAAGAGACATTGCCTGCTGCTGCGCTGAGTCTGCAATCTTCTGTATCAGCTCAGCCGTGTTCTGTGAGCCGGTTACGCCCACAGAGAGCGCCTCCGTCGTGTCGCCGGACAGGGACGTGCCGTGTTTGACAAGCTCTAAAGAATTCTCAATCAGCTTCGTAATATCCTTTGCGGCAATAGAGCTCTTGTTGGCAAGGCTCTGTACCTCATCCGCAACAACGGCAAAGCCTTTGCCCAGGTTGCCGGCGCGCGCCGCCTCAACCGAAGCATTAAGCGCAAGAATATTCGTCTGGAAGGAAATATCCTCAATAGTCTTAATGATACCGCTAATCTGCAGCGAGGATTCGGAAATATCCTCCATGGCGGAGGTAAGCTCCTCCATCTTTTTGCTGCATGCTTTAAGCTTTCCGGCAAGGTCAATGGAGGATTGCCGGGCAACGTCCGCGTCTTGGGAGGTGGACTTCACCTGTCCGGACAACTCCTGGATGCTTGCGGACAATTCCTGGATAGCGGAAGCTTGCTCAGTAGCGCCGTTGGAGAGAATCTGTGCGTCTGACGCTACCTGCTCAGACTCGTCGGAAACCAGTCCTGCGGTCTGGTTGATCTGTAATAACGCGTGATTCAGGGAATCTAAAATCTGGCTGAGGGCATTCTGTATTGGAAGGAACTCGCCCAGGTAATTATTGTCAATAGTCAGATCCATCTTGCCGCCAGCCATTTGCGCCAGCTTAGAATCAATATCATGTATGTATTTTTTAAGTTCATTTTTCGTCTCGTGGATAGAGTCAACAAGCATTCCAATCTCAGAGGTGTCTGACTCCAGGGCGAAATCCGCAGAAAGGTTTCCGGTGGAAATCTCGCTCATCTGATCCCGTACAGCAATGATAGGCTTCAGGATGCGTTTGCGCGTAACGTACATAACAATCAACTGGATGCATCCTACCAGCACCATAGAGAGGATAATGAGCAGACGGATGATTGTGGAACGCTGGTTAAGCTTCTGGATATCCTCCTTGGTTCTCGTATCCAGAGTAGAAAGGAATTGCTCTTTAATTGCGTTAATCTGGGTGATGGCCGTGCTGTAATCCTTGCCATACACGTAATCCAGAGCATCCTTAAGATTCCCTGCCTGTACATTCTCCATGGCGTTTTCCTCCAACGGAACCAGGTTGTTGGACAGGGCGGACATCTCGTCAATCATCGCCTGCTCCTCGTCGGTAATGCCGATCTCCTGCATGGCCGCAACTCCAAGGTCACGGTTTTTCAGGTTATTAATTTCATTAAAATAGTTGTCGTAGTGTACTTGGTCTCCGGTTGCCGCATAGGCGCGTACCTCATTAGTCAGGTAGGCAGAGCCGTTCATAAACCGATTAGCGTTATAGGTCAGGTCAAACCGAGCTTCATTGTCCATGCTGAGCTTCTGATTTACGTTGGAATAGGCTACCAGAAGAATAATCGTCAGAATCAGGGCAAGTATAGATATCCCGTTCAGTATGGCGATGAGTTTTGATTGTTTCATTGCTTTTTTCATTTGCATTACTCCTTTACAATATAGATATTGCTTAACTCTCATTATAAGTCCAAACCAGTTCTGCATTCCCCAATACATAGGCTGATTATCTCAAATGATATTTATATTGTGATTATACCATTTACTTGAGAGGTTCACAATTATTTATATTAAAAAACAGTAAATTTCTTACTTGTATCTTGTGGGAATTTGTGATAAAGTAATACCGTTTTTGGATTGAGCTGCATTTTGGTTATTCTGAATTCTTTAAGGAGGAATGTTATTTATGGATTACAATAAGATTGTGCAGATGATCCTTGATGTAGGAGAGGAGATGCTGCGAAGCGGGGCGGAGAATTTTCGTTTGGAGGACAGTCTTTACAGAATGTGTAAGAGCTATGGGTTTAAGAGATACGATGTGTACGCCATTCCAAGCAACCTCCAGATAACGGTGGAGACTCCGGAAGGCGAGATTATCACGCAGATCCGCCACATTGAGTCAACGGACATTGACTTTGACCGTCTGGATTATCTGAATAACCTGTCTCGATATGTGTGTGCGAATAAGCCGGACGAGAAGGTGTTTCGGGAGAAGTTTCAGGAGGTATTGGATCGGGAGGCACAGCATCCGGCGGTGAAATATTTCGCAGGCGTTATGGGAGGAACCGGGTTTGCGGTATTCTTTGGGTGCAATCTTACGGACGCAGTCGTTGCCGTACTCGTCTCCCTCATGATTGTGGTTGTGGGGGACTGGCTAGGAAAACGTGAGAGCAATCTTTTGGTCTACAATATGATTCTTTCCTTCCTGTCGGAAATCATTATATTAGCGGCTATACGCCTTGGAATCGGCAGTCACCCGGACCGAGTTATGATTGGAATCGTAATGCTTCTGATTAGCGGCTTGGGCGTTACCAACGGAATCAGGGATGTATTGCAGAGAGATTTTATCTCCGGCGCGCTTCATATTATGAATTCTATGTTAGGGGCAGCGGGGATTGCATTTGGGATTGCCCTTGCCATTATGATTCTTGACGGCGCGGCGTCGGAGGGATTTATTCTGAACCATAATATACCAATCCAGTTGATATCCTGTACGGTTGCATGTATCGGGTTCGCGCTGTGGTTTAAGATTAGAGGGCGGCAGGTCTTGTATTCAGGTATCGGCGCGTTTTTTACCTGGGGAATCTATATCCTGGTTTACGCCCTGCGGCCAAGTAATTTTCTGGCAACGCTGGTGGCGGCGGTATTCGTTGCGTTCTATGCTTTCTTTATGTCAAGAATCAACAAGGCGCCGTCTACCATCTTCCTTACTGCGTCTGTGTTCCCGTTGATTCCGGGCCCGAACCTGTACTATATGATGTATGGGTGCGTGAGCAAGGACATTAATCTGGCTTTTGGGGAAATGATTGTGCTGTTCGCTACCTGCCTGGCGATAGCATTTGGCTTCATTATCGTGGACGTTGCCTCCAGAAGCATTATGTATATGATGAAAACAGAATATCATGTGGGAAAGGGTTCACGATGAATAAGAAAGGGGCTGTCAGAATATGATACGCCCCTTTTTGCTTTAGCGTGTGCTGCGGATTTTGATTAGGCGAAGAACGTCGCGGTATATAGAATCAAGGTCTTCTAAGTCAATCATCAGCCATTTTTGCCCATTTCCTTCGTGTGTTTGGTCATAAATCTCCTGTAATCGTTCAGCACATTCCGGAAGGATTGCCAGAACGGCATTCTTCTCTTTTTTACCCACGACAATCATAGCGGTAAAGTAAGATTCTCTGGGATATATGGTACAAAGAGATTTTCCCGATTTCTTAAACTTTATGTTCCAGCCTGGCTCCATACTGCAACAGCTATATTCGATTTTAGGGGTGCATTTGTAGGTTTCAATAATTTCTGAGCAAAATTTCAGAAATACAGGGTTTTGGACATAAGCGCCTATTTCGTCTAATGTAGGGCAGTAATTGCGGTCTTTTATATCAATCATAACAAATTTCTAATCTCCTTTATATTTTTTAATTCATTATAACACATAACAGTCGGATTTTGTTAATTGCTATTGTCCGCACATCCTTTTTTTGTTATAGTAAACCTACTTAGAAAATCATGTGTATTACTTAGGAGGAGGAACCATGTTACTGTTGTCAAGAGAGGATATCAGCAAAGTATTTACAATGAGGGACGCCATAGAAGCGAACAAGAGGGCCTTTCGGTTACTGGTTGAGGGAAAATGCGATGTTCCCCTTCGCACCAACCTCCAGGCGCCTGCCCAGGAGGGCTGTTTTCTGTTTATGCCGGCTTACGTAGAAGATATGGAGACTGCATCCCTTAAAATTGTCAATGTATTCCCTCACAACATTGACCAGGGCTTGCCCGCATTGTCCGCCCAGGTCATGCTGATTGATGGAAAGACAGGCGTTGTGGAGTCTATGATGGACGGAGGCTATGTGACTCAGCTTCGCACCGGCGCGGCGTCCGGCGCAGCCTTTGATATTCTGGCAAAGAAGGAGTGCAGGCTTGGCGCGCTGATTGGGACAGGAGGCCAGGGGGCGGCTCAGCTTGAGGCAATGTTAGAAGCCCGTAATTTGGAGGAGGTGCGGATATGCGGCCTGCACTATGAACGGACGAAAGCATTTACAGAGCAGATGCAGGAGGCTATGAAGCATTACGGCGCAAGGCTGATACCGGTCATGACGCCTGAGAGGGCAGTAGAGGGCGCCGACTTAATCGTCACGGCGACTCCGGCAGAGAAGCCGGTGTTCGACGGAACAAAGATAAAGAAGGGGGCAACCGTCAGTTGTATCGGCTCGTATCAGCCGCATATGCAGGAGATTGACCCTGTCGTCCTGACACGGGCCTCCAAGATTTATTTTGATTCAAAGGAGGCGGTGTTGTCAGAGGCAGGAGATATTTTGATTCCATTGGAGGACGGGACGATTACGAAGGAGGATTTTACCGGAGATTTGGGAAATGTGCTCAGGGGTGAAATAACGGGGCGTGAAAACGACGAGGAGATTATTGTGTTTAAATCCGTGGGCGTTGCAGTCCAGGATTTGGTGGCGGCAAGGGAAATCTACGACAAAGCGGTCAAAGCCGGAATCGGGACAGTGTGGAATTGTTAGAAACAGGTTGACTTAAGGCTAATACCGTGTTATAGTCAGTGTAAGGATAATTGTATACAAAATAATAATTTGTATACAAAAATAAAATAAGGAAGGTGTTTCACATGAAATTAGGATTTATCGGAACCGGAAACATGGCGTCAGCCATTATGGGGGGAATTATTAAGAAGCAGATTATCAAGGCAGAGGATATTATTGGCGCTGATTTATTCGCGCCAGGCAGAGAGAGGGCAAAGTCTCAATTCGGCATCCACGTAACCGACAGCAACAAAGAGGTGGTTGAGAAGGCGGAGGTAATCGTATTATCCGTGAAGCCCCAGTTCTATGCAGACGTAATCCATGAGATTCGCGGCGATATCCGCGACAACCAGATTGTAATCACCATTGCGCCAGGCAAGACTCTCGCATGGCTTGCAGAGCAGTTTGGCAAGGAGGTAAAGCTTGTGCGCACCATGCCGAACACGCCGGCAATGGTGGGAGAAGGCATGACGGCGGCATGCCCCAACGAGCATATGACACAGGAGGAGACGGCATATGTGCGCACCCTTTTAGAGAGCTTCAGCCGTGTGGAGATTGTTCCTGAGCGTCTGATGGACACGGTGGTTTCCGTAAGCGGAAGCTCGCCGGCGTATGTGTTTATGCTGATTGAAGCTATGGCAGACGCGGCAGTTTCCGGCGGGATGCCAAGAGCGCAGGCTTATCAGTTTGCCGCCCAGGCAGTTCTCGGAAGCGCGAAGATGGTGCTGGAAACAGGAAAGCATCCCGGTGAATTAAAGGATATGGTATGCTCACCGGCAGGGACAACGATTGAGGCAGTCCGCGTATTGGAGGAGCTTGGCTTTAGAAGCGCGGTCTTTGAGGCAATGAAGGTCTGCGAAGAAATGTCCAGAAATATGTAATTGGAGGGACGCAATGAACAATATCATAGAAGCTCTGCACGCAAGAAAATCCATGCGTGTATATACGGACGAGGATATTTCCAGAGAAGATAAAGAAACGATTTTAAATGCCGCCCTGCAGGCGCCGACTGCCGGATGCCAGCTTTTATATACGATTCTTGATATTACGGACCAGGAAAAGAAGGAAAGGCTTGCAGACCTCTGCGACCACCAGGCGTTTATCGGGAAGGCGAAGCTGGTGCTTGTGTTCTGTGCCGACTGCCGGAAATGGCTTTCCTTCTACATGGAGGCAGGCTTAGAGCCTCGAAAGCCCGGCGCGGGAGACCTTTTGCTGGCATGTGAGGATGCCGTGATTGCCGCCCAGAATGCCGTGACAGCCGCCGACAGCCTGGGGATTGGCTCATGTTACATCGGAGACGTGATGGAAAATGCCGAAGACATGAAAGAGCTTTTGGGGCTTCCCTCCTACGTATATCCGGCGTGTATGCTGGTCTTCGGGCATCCGACAGACCAGCAGAGGGAGAGGAAAAAGCCTGAGAGATTTCGTCTTTCTGACATTGTCTGTGAGAACGTCTATCAGGATAAGAACGGCCAGGAGATTCGGTCCATGTTTGACGGAAGAACGGGAGGCAAGAGCTATGACGAGTGGATGGAGACTTTCTGGAAAAGAAAGTATGAGTCAGATTTTGCTAATGAGATGAACCGTTCTATGGAGGAATATCTAAAGGAATTCTTATCTGTATTTTCCAAGTAGCTTCTTTACATCCGGATTGTCACGCAGAAAATCATATGCGTGATTTTCCGGATTTTCCAGGTCAGCCACGATTGCGCTTTGAAACATCTGTCCGCTATCCGTCTTCCTCAGAGAAAGATGGCGGTACAAGGGGGAGTCCCCTGGCTTCCATTCTTTGTTAAGGGCGGGCAGCATTTGGCGCAGGGCATGGAGGCACCTTTCGGTGTCTTTTTTTGCTGCTGCAAGAAGGAAATCTGCAATATACGTGCTACATTCCCACAAGTCAAACAGTTTTGTAATCTGTCTGGCGATATCCGTCAGGTATTCGGCGTCTTCGATATGGTTCTCGTTTACTGCGATTTCTGCCAGAGTGTACAGAGAGGACTGGACGGCGCTGATTTCAGACAATACCTTCTGCTCTGTCAGGCTTGCGGCTTTTCCCCATTCCTCCTGCGCCAGATAGAGGGTGGCGCTTAGCTGCTTCTTGTCAAATGTTGCCGCTTCAGGCAGCTCGTTCAGTAATTGTTCGGCGGCGTCAAACTCTTTTCGTCCGATGTGTTTTGAGATTAGCATAGCTTTCCCTTGATTGCCAACCTCCGGATTACTGCTTTTGGAAACCCGCGCGTATAATTCTTCTATGGTATCCATATAGGGGCTGTCTTTGGCGCTGCCTGTGTGGGTGAGTATAAGCCCCTCCAGGGTCAGAGCCGTGTTAAGGAGTAAGATATCGCAGGAGGGATACTCATGGAGTTTTTCAAGGGCAATATGGAATGCGTGGTCAATGCCTTTTTCCGCGGCAGCAAAAGCCAGTTCGTTCATAAAATGTCCGATTTCTTCTTTGGTGAGCTCGTCCTGAAAGGACAGGAGAGTATTGAGGTCAGTGTCAAGCAGCCTTGCCAGCGCGGGAAGCAGGGTGATATCAGGGTAAGAGCTTGCCTTTTCCCACTTGTTGACTGCCGGCGCGGAGACGCCCAGGAAAGAAGCCATCTGCTCTTGGGTGTAGCCTTTTTCCAACCGCTTTTTTCGGATGATTTCGTTGATTTTCATGGAATTTATCCTCCTATGTCTTATTTCTATTGTTATTATAGCAGTCTGAGACAGCAAGCACCATTGAGGCGTTGTATAGTTTTTCTCTGCTAAATTAACCACTGGTTAATATCGAGAATCTCACTCGAAAGGTGCAGCCCCCGCCTTTGGTATCCAGGACTTCAATCCTTACGCCCAACTGCTCTGCCAAAGTCTGTGCAATGGATAACCCCAGTCCAAAATGTTCTTTTTCCCTCCGCGACGTATCGCTTCGGTAGAAGCGGTCAAAGATAACGGCCTTCTTTTCCTCCGGTATCCCAGAGCCATGGTCTGATACGGAAACTGCCAGTTTTTTTCCGATTATCTCGGCTTGAAGCTCAATAACAGCATTTTTCTGGCATCCATACGCGATAGCATTGTCAAGGAATATAGAAAATAGCTGCTGGATACACGCTGCATTACTGGCGATACAGGGAAGCATATCCTCCGGCAGTAAAAGCCTAAGCCGGATGTTTTTGGCATTGCACAGCGGCTCATAGGCTTCAAACAGGCGAAGCAGCAAAAGGTCGATTTCCACAGCTTCCATTTTTGGCGGTGTTCTGCCTGTGTCGGCGGCAGTCAGCCAGAGGAGATTTTTAATCAGCTTTCCGGAACGGTTGCATTCGCTTAGGATGATTCGGTTCATTTTCTCTGCCTGCTCAGGCATGGACAGGCTGGTGGTCGCGCAGTTCTGTATCACGGACAGAGGAGAACGAAGCTCGTGTGAGGCGGCGGCAATAAAATCCGTCTGTTTCCTGTGATATTCGGCAACCGGCGCCGAGGCTTTGAAAGAGACGAAACGGCTGACCAGAAAAAGAGCCAGAATTCCAAGTATATCCACCACCAGGAAGAACATAAGGCGCAAAGGCTCTTGGCGTTTCAACTCGGTGATGTCTGAAAGCACTGTCAGAGAGCGAAATCCGTCTTCTGTCGCAAGAATGACCACGGTTCCCTGGTAGGTATCATGGTTCTTGCCCTGCAAAGTGAAGATAGAGGACTTCTGCATGGCCGAGGAATAGGGGCGCATGGAGGTATCAATGTGTTCTTTTCGCGCCTGCTCTTTTGCCAGCTCAATCAAGACGCTGCGTTTGGTACGGGGCTCCCATGAGCCAGAGAAGAACAGGGGGATGTTATTTTCTTCAATGTGGATAATCAGGCGGTGGTCGTGCTCTAAGCTTGCAAGCCAGTCGTCAGAGAAGAAATACGCCCCCTCAAGCTGGTATGTCAGGTTCAAAATCTGATTCTGGAGGGTCACGGCCTGCTCGTTTCTGGCCAGAGAGGACTGCCACAGGAATAGAATACATAGGATTAGTGATAAGATTAAACTGGTTGGAACGGCAAAAAGGAGGGTCAGATGACGGCGCAGTTTTTGTATCATTCTCCTGCCTCCAGTCTGTAACCGATTCCATGAATGGTCTGGATGCGCACACGGCTTTTAAGGGTACGCAGATGTTTGCGCAGATAATAGATGTAGGTATCCAGATTTCCGTCCTCCACCTCGCCGTCAGGCCCCCAGACCCGCGTGTAGATAAGCTGGCGCGCCAATGTCTGATTGGGGTGCAGGAGGAAATATTCCAATAGAACCGCTTCTCTGCGGGAGAGACGGAGTTTCGCGTCAGGGGAGGAGATTCCTTTGCGGGAAAGCTCAAGGTTAGCGGGAGAAAATTCCAAGTCTTCATAACTTAATAATGTCCCCGAAGCCTCAAGAGTATCAGGGCGGCGGCACAGCGCGCGGATTCTGGCAAGGAGCTCCCCGATATCATAAGGCTTCACAAGATAATCATCCGCCCCGTTGTCCAGCCCTGCAATCCGTTCTTCAACGGAATCCACAGCCGTAGCCAGAATAATCGGGGTATGGATATTGTTTTCACGGATAATCTTGAGCAGAGCGATTCCATCCATGCCAGGCAGCATCCGGTCTAAAATAATCAGGTCATAGACTGACTGCATGACATAGTAAAGCGCGTCGAGTCCGCTATGGACACAGTCTGATTCTATTCCATGATGCTCGAACTGTAATTTTAAAGTCTCACAGAGCTGTTCGTCGTCTTCAATTATCAAAATCCGCATGATCGAAAATCCTTTCTATAAATATAATTTCTTAGATTATACCACGGAAATCTCAAAAAAATCTTTAAGATTTTTCTAAGGTTCTCAAAGATTTTCTGAGATTTCACTGGTATGATAATAGAGAAACAAGAGTAAGGAGTAATGCTTATGAAAATGAAGAAAATATGCAGCCTTCTCATGGCTTTAACGCTTGCGGCAGGGCTTTTTAGCGGCTGCGGGAGGCAGGGGGAGGATGGCGGAAAAGACAAGGACGCTGCCGCAAAGGGACGCTATGTAGAACAGGAAATCACTCTGCCGGAGGGGGCGGGAGAAGCCGTAGGAATCCAAAAACAGGAAAACGGATTGGAACTCTATACCAGAAATGAAAACGGCTATCACAGCTACATTTACCAGAACGAAACGTGGACGGATTCCGGTGATATACCCTGGATGACGGACGCGCGGGACCGGCTTGGGCTTCCAATCGATCACATCTATTCCGGAAAAGACGGCAATATATACGGGATGGCAATTCCCGCCTCAGACGACGTCTCCTACGGGCAGCACATTTTAAAAGACGCAGGAGACGGGACTGCGCTTGACTGTACTCCCGCGCCTTGCCTTGAGGTAAACGAGGAGGGTTGGACGGATTTGCTTGTGGATATGGCGGTGTTGGAAAACGGCACCATGGTGCTTGTGGATATGAATGGCATGGTGAAATTCTACCAGGGTGATAAGAAGATTGGCGAGATATCGGAGATCCTCCCAATCGTGTCAGACCACCAGAATGTGATGGCAGTATCCGACGAGCGTATTGCAATATTCGGAAAAGACAGACAGAGTATTGAATTCTACAATCAGGATAATCAGGAAAAAACAGAGAGCGTGGAGGTTAAGCAAGAGCTTGTGGAGGCAATGCTGGTTCCAGGTGAGGCAGGAATCTGGTATCTGGTGAATTCCAAAGGCATACAGCGGGTTACCGAGCAGGGAAGTATTGTGGAGACGGTAATGGACGGAACCGGCGTACTGATGAGTATGGATTCAGCGTATATGATAAACTTTCTATGGGGAAATGACAATGAGTTCTATGGGCTTTACAGCATTGCCGAAGGCGGCGAGAGGCTGATGTGCTATCGGTATGACGAAAATGTGAAGGCTGTCAGGGACGAAACCTTAAGCGTCTACGGCCTGAAAGAAAACCAGACGGTTTCCCAGGCGATTTACACATTCCAGAACATGCATCCGGAGGTTAAGGTAGATTACCATACTGCCTCAGGAAGCGGGGAGACGCCGGCTTCCGAAGCCATCCGCACGCTGAATACCGAGCTGCTTAGCGGCAGCGGCGCGGATGTTTTGATTCTGGACGGACTTCCGGCGGCGTCCTATATGGAAAAAGGAATTCTGACAGATTTGACGGATTTGGCAGAGCGTTTGTCCGAGAAAGGCGTATTGATGAATGTGGTGGGAAATGCAGTCTCTCTTTCAGGGAAGACCTATGCGATTCCGGCAAGAGTCAGCCTGCCGGTTATCTTCGGGGAGGAGGCCAAGGTAAACGCCTGCCAGAATCCGGATGCCCTCCACACATATCTGGAGCAGAATCCCACGGAGAGACTGTTTGGAACCACGACCCACGAGCTTGCAGGAATGACCTTATTCAATACGTTTTACCCAGAGCTTTTGAATGAGCAGGGCGGTTTGGACGAAGAAAAGCTTGCACGGTTTCTGGAGGACTGGATGAAGCTGTGCGAGGTACAGAACACAAGGGTAATCGAAGAAGAATTTTCATCAGAAATCTGGAGTAAGATGAACACTCGGTTCAGCTCAGGGTTGGCGTTAAGGAATGATCCTGTGATGATTGAGGAGATTGACGGCCTGATATCAACCATGGTTCCCTATACATTGGCAAGGGACAGCGCAAAGACGCCAGAGAGCCTGAAGCAATTCTATATACCCCAGGTCATTGCAGGTATCAACGCATCCTCCAAACAGCAGGAGTTGGCGGCGGAATTTGTTGAATGTCTCTTTGACGAAGCTGTCCAGAAGGGCGACAATTCTGACGGTTTTCCGGTGCTTAAGAGCGCGCTTGACTATCTGGCGGAATATGTGGAAACTACTGAGGCACAGAATTTATGCGGCAGTACCAGCGCCCGCAATCCTGAGACAGGGGAAGATGTGAGAATTGATGTAACGTATCCGCCGAGGGAGGAGGTAAACCAGTTGATACAGATCATAGAGGGATTGAGCGTGCCGTTTATGCAGGATGGCATGGTTGCAGATACGGTGCTTTCGGAGATGGAAAACTGTTACAGTGGAAAGCAGTCTGCACAAGAGACGGCGAAAGCAATCTGTCAGAAGGTGGACACTTACCTTGCGGAATAGAACCGCGTATCTGTTTTTATTTCCAAGCCTTGTTGGGACGGTGGTGTTCGTACTGATACCCTTTGCCGACGTAATACGCCGTTCCTTCTTTAAGGCCGTGGGAAATACATTTGTGGGAATCACAAATTATCGGGACGTACTGGAAAACAAGGCGTTTCAACAGGCAGTTGTACATACCTTACGGTTCTTAAGCATCTGCCTCCCGCTGCTTTTAGTATTGTCCTTTGGCGCTGCGCTGCTGCTTTACCATCTTCCGGCGGCGAAAGCATTGTTTCAGACCGTGTTTCTTCTTCCTATGGCTGTACCGGTGGCGTCTCTGGTGGTGTTCTGGAAAATTATTTTCCATGGAAACGGGCTTTTGAATGAGTGGCTCAAATTACTTCATATCCAGGGACAGGACTGGATGAATACGGACGCGGCGTTCTGGATACTGGTATTTTCCTATATATGGAAGAACCTGGGGTATGATGTGGTGCTGTGGATTGCCGCGCTTTCAGGTGTAGGCGATGAGCAATACGAAGCCGCGCGGGTAAGCGGCGCAGGCTCTAAGGAGTGCTTTTTCTATATCACGCTGCCTCAGATGAAGCCAGGGATTGTGATGATTAGCGTCCTGTCTTTTGTAAATGCGTTTCGGGTATTTCGGGAGGCATATCTGATTGCAGGAGACTACCCCCACGAGAGCATATACATGTTACAGCATCTTTTTAATAACTGGTTCACCAAGCTGGACATTCAGAAAATGAGCGCCGCGGCTGTCATGATGGCTTTTTCGGTCAGTGTTCTTTTGTATCTGTTGGAACGCTGGAATGAGAAGCAGGAAATAGAATGAAAGGCAAAAGACAGTATGAGCAGGAGAAAATATATACCCGTATACATCATATTGAGCATTGCAGGAATAATTATGCTTCTGCCTGTGCTGATGATGGTCTTAAACTCCGTCATGGGCGCTCAGGAGATGAAAGAGGCATACGGCGCAGTCTTAGGAGAAGGAAAAGGAGAGCTGTCGGCAAGGCTTCTCCCCGTGTATCCCACACTAAGGCCCTATGTAGAGCTATTGCTGGATTCACCGGATTTCTTCGTGATGTTCTGGAATTCGGTGAAGCAGGTATTTTCGATTCTGTTTGGGCAGACGATTGTAGGCGTTATGGCGGCATGGGCGTTTGCCAGATATGAATTTCGGGGAAGGAAGCCGTTGTTTCTGATGTATATGATTCTGATGGTCATGCCGTTTCAGGTGACGATGGTGTCCAGTTATCTGGTGTTATCGAAGCTTTCCCTTCTGGATACCCATCTTGCGGTGATTCTTCCGGCAGTCTTTTCAACCTTTCCGGTATTCATCATGGAGAAATTCTTTCGGGCAATCCCAAGTGAGGTGTTCGAGGCCGCCAAGGTGGACGGCGCGGGAGAATTTACCTGCTTCCTGCGTATCGGGCTCCCTCTTGGAAGTCCGGGAATCATAGCCGCCTTGCTTCTGAATTTCCTGGAATACTGGAATGGCATGGAAATGCCAATGACATTTTTGAAAACAAAGTCAAAGCTTCCCTTATCCCTGTATCTGCCGGAGATTACGACAGACCAGATGAGCGCGGCGTTTGTGGCGTCTGTGGTCATGATGCTGCCGGCTGTGCTTGGGTTTTTATGGGGAAAGGATTATCTGCAGAAAGGGATTGAGGCGTCAGGGCTTAAGGAGTGATTATGAAAAGAAAAATTTTAAACATTATCTTATCATTTTTTATTGCAATGATTTGCTGTACGCTGATTGCCCGCGGGGCGGCTTCTATGACCGTGGCAAAGGTCAAGACAGAAGGACCTGGCCGCGGCAGTCTTGTGGAGGAATTCCAGGGAGAGGGAAGGCTTCAGGCGAAGGATAAAGTATACCAGTCATTACCGGAGGGGCAGAAGCTGGTGGATATCCTGAAGGATACAGGAAGTCGGGTACATGCAGGAGAAGGGCTTTTAAAGTTTGACTTAGGCGTCCTGGAGGAAAAGCTGACGGTTAAGGCTCAGGAGATTGAGAAGCTGAAATACCGTATAGAGCAGCAGAGGCTTTCCGGAACGGCTCCGGCGCGTACTTTGGCAGCCGCCCAGGCAGGTCTTTCGCTTGACGAGGCGGCAGACGCACTCATAGAAGCACAGAATATATATGAGCAGGCGAAGAATCAGTATGAGGCTTCCGTCCAGGGAGAGCCTGTTGAATTTCAAGAGGAGGACTTGGCATTGGAGGAAGAACGAAAGCGTCTTAAGTCCGAGATGGAGGGGGCATACGCGAATCTTAGGGCAGCCGAACGGGCGTATCAGACGGCCCAGGGGGTCTACCAGATTGCACAGCAGGAGGATGCAAACAGCCAGGCAAACGACGCCACAGCCCAGAAGGCTTCCCAGATGGCAGTCAATGAGATGCAGGTAGAGCTGACTGCCTTACAGAATGAGCTGAACGAGATTTCTGCGTTAAAAGAGGCGGGAGGAATCGTTGCGGCGAACTCTGACGGAATCTTTGAAGCCGTCCAGGTTACGGAGGGCAGTATCACAGCAGGAACAGAACAGCTTGTACTGGTGGTTGGAAATATGGAAGCCTGCGGAGTCATTCCTGACGATAAGATTGCGACGGTGGCGGCGGGAGACGAAATCAGCATGGTAATCCAGGGAGAGACGAAGCCTAAAACTCTTGAGATTGAACGGGTAGGGCAGGATGAAGAAGGAAGATACGTCTGGTATGCGTCCCTTACGGACGCCTCCTACCGTGTGGGAACGCTTATAACGTATAAGTACAGCAGGAAATCAGAGAACAGCTATGACATGCTGATTCCCCTGTCAGCCCTTCGGGAGTCCGCAGGAGCCAGTTATGTGCTGATTGCCGAGATGAAGCCAAGCATACTGGGGGAATCCTATACTGCCGTAAAGGTCAACGTTACAGTCATTAAGAAGGATGACCAATCGGCTGCCGTGGAAACGAATCTGCCTAAGGAGGCGAAGATTATCACGGAATCCAGCAAGTATGTGAAGGAGGGTGACCGTATACGTTTAAGGGAATAAAGCTATATCTGGCAAGGTTTTTTCTATTGGTATGCTTAGGGTGCGTGATCGGGGCTTTGGCAGGCTTCTATGCAAGGCTTAATAGTATCAGGGGGCAAAGCGGCTTCTATTATCCGGAAAATATACTGACAAGGGAACAGATTATGGACTTCTGGGAAAACGCCTCTGATGACGCCAAGAGGGAGATAAAGGATATCACGCTGTTTCGGGAGTCCGCAGGAAAGCTTCTGAAAAACCAGGATTTGGGACGGGAAAGCAAGGTAAAGCTGGTGGAGACGGCGGGCAACATGAACCTGGTTACGCCGGACAGACTGGCGGCAGGCGCCTATGTGACGGACAGCGACCTGAAAGGCTGCGTACTCAGTAAGAAAACGGCTGACTCCCTATTCGGAGACTGTGAGGCGACAGGAGAGCAGGTGGTAATGGGGAAGAATACCTACATTGTGCGTGGGATTGTGGATACAAAAGGACAGTTATGTATGATTCAGGGAGAGAAGGGAAGAACATATCCCTGTATCCGAATCGAAGCGCCAGGTATTCCCCTGTCGGTGGTGCGCCAGAGAATGGCCGGTATTCTGGCAGAAGAAAAAGGCTGGCTTGCGGAATGTGACCTGTATCTGGGAATCGGAAGGCTTCTTTTGTATCTGCCGCTGTGGGTGCTTCTCTTTTTGGGAGTTATCAGGTTCGGGAAAATGCTGCCGGAAATGCTTAAGTTCATGGCGCCTGTCATGGGGTTCTCAGGGGGATGTGCATTACTGCTTTTAAGCCTGCATTTCTCCGATGATTACGTACCAACCGCATGGTCTGATTTTGAGTTCTTTACACAGCTTTTTGAGGAGAAGAAGCAGGCGTTTTTCTCCCTTCTTAGGCATCCCCTCTATTATGCAGATTCCTGGATGTTAGGGAGCCTGGCGGGTATTCTGGTGACAACGGTTGTGCTCATTTGGATTATGATGAGATATAGAAAATAACAAAAACGCAGCGGGAGGGATTTGAACCCCCGGAGCCTTGCGGCTCTTCTGCTTTCGAGGCAGATGCCATCAGCCAACTCGACCACCGCTGCATATCCTACATTATAACACAACTACATGTCCAGAGGGAATACCTAATTTAAAAAATTTCAGTATGCCGAGGTGCTATGATTGATTTTCATCATTTATATTCCGAAATCGCAGGAGATTTACAAATACGAATCCTGTGTACCTATGTTAAAATGAAAAAAATACGAAAGGCGAAGGAATCACGGTCACTATGAGATTACGCAGAAGGTTTGCCGTCTTGGCGGCGAAAATTACAGAAAAGGTTTGTGTCCATATCTTTCACAGGCAAGGCGCAACTTGGGCAGGGAAGGTTGCCCTTCTTATCTGTCCCTCTATTTTACATGAGCTTGCGGGGCAGGTTGGAAAGGCAATTTTTGCCGTATGCGGCACAAACGGAAAGACGACGGTGAATAACCTGCTGTGGGCCGCGCTTTTGGCAGAGGGAGAGAAGGTAATCTGTAACCGTACAGGCTCTAACATGTTAAATGGTGTTGCGGCAGCCTTTGTCTTAAGTGCAGATGCAAAGGGTAATCTGGATGCGGATTATGCCTGCATTGAGATTGACGAGGCGTCAACCAGTGAAGTTTTCGCACATTTCAAGCCAGATTATATGGTGCTTACCAATCTGTTTCGGGATCAGCTTGACCGATATGGGGAGATTGACGCTATCATGGATATTCTGAAATCCGTCATGCAGTCTGCCCCTCACATAAAAGTAATCTTCAACGGGGATGATCCCCTGTCGGCGTTTCTTGTCATGGACAGCGGCAGTGATTCTGCTGCATATGGAATCAGTGAGTGCGTAATAGGGTCGAACCCTTCCCGTGAGATTCGGGAGGGACGCTTCTGCCGAGTGTGCGGCACGCAGCTTACCTATGGTTTTTATCACTATGGTCAGCTCGGAGACTATATTTGTCCCAAATGCGGTTTCCAAAGACCTGCAATCCAATTTGACGGGCGGAACATTGAGCTTGGGGAGGAGATTAAGTTTACGGTTGGTGGAAGATGCTTTTCCTCTGATTTGAAAGGCCTTTATAGTGTATACAACATTCTGGCGGCATACGCAGGGATTAGGACGGCGGGCTTGAAGGCAAAACATTTTCGGCAGGCGCTCTTAGATTTTCAACCTAAGAACGGACGGATGGAGGAATTTTGGATTGGGGATACGAAGGTCTGGCTGAATCTGGCGAAGAATCCCACCGGCTTTAACCAGAATATTGACGTTATGCTGCGGGATGGGTCGTCTAAGAAGCTGGTAATTGTTATTAATGACAATGACCAGGACGGTACGGATATTTCCTGGCTGTGGGATGTGGATTTTGAACGGCTGCGGGGACTTAAGGAGGATTGTATCACGGTCAGCGGAATCCGCTGTCAGGATTTGGGGCTTAGGCTTAAGTATGCAGGGATTAGGTCAGAGCTTGAACCGGACGCAGAAAAAGCAATAAAAAGCTATATAGACAAGGGCAGCAGGAGTCTGTATGTGTTGGTGAATTATACCGCGTTGTTTGATATCAGGAATATTCTGAAGCGCATGGGTTAGCCGGCAGCCCGGTGAATGATACGGTAATGTGAGGACGACAAATGAGAAGAACATCAGATATGAAAATTACAATCGGGCATCTCTATCCGGATTTATTGAACCTTTACGGAGACAGAGGGAATATTGCGTGTATGATGCGCAGATGCCTGTGGCGGGGCATCCAGGCAGAAACCATAGAGTTTCATATGGGAGACTGTGTTGATTTCAAGGAACTTGACATTGTACTTCTGGGAGGAGGCTCTGACCGTGAGCAGAGAATCGTCTGCGGCGAGCTTAAGAAGATACAGGGGCAGTTTCAGGATTATGTAGAAGATAACGGCGTTGTGATTGCAGTCTGCGGAGGTTACCAGCTTTTGGGGAAATATTACCGGACAGACGCCGGCACGATGGAGGGCCTTAATCTTCTGGACATCTGTACAGAGCAGGAGGAGGGGCGGCTGATTGGAAATATTATTCTTAAAAGCGGGCTGTCCAAGACTCCTGTGGTGGGCTTCGAGAACCATGGGGGACGTACTTATCTCAATGGCTGCCGTCCCTTCGGCAAGGTATTGTTCGGCGCGGGTAATGATGGGAGAAGCGGTTATGAGGGAGTAGTCTACAAAAATGTGCTCGGAACCTATCTCCATGGGCCCCTGCTTCCGAAAAATCCGGAAATCTGCGATTATTTGCTTGAAAAGGCTCTTGAGAGAAAATATGGGGAGGTCAGCCTTAGGAAGCTGGACGACAGACTTGAGAGAGCAGCGAACGAGTTTATTTGCCGAAGATTTGTAAAGGGAAACTTAAGCCATTAGGCGGTAAGAGAAAGGAAACCTGTGCGTTTGCACAGGTTTCTGGAGGGGGATGAAAAAATCTATCTAAATTTTAACTTATTGTTAGTCGAAGTCCGGTAATCATACTTTACTGAACAAAGTTCACCCGCCCCGTATGGGGCATGCATTGCGGTGTGCTCTTTGGGTATACCTTACTGTATAGCATATGTAATGTGAAGTACAACTACCGTCTTCTTTTATGTGATGGATTCATTATAGAATATAATTGTGACACAAGTATGTCAAAAACTGGAAATGTTTATAAAATTTCTTAAGAAAAACATAAGATGGCAGAATTGCATAGATATAAAATTGGTTGACGGGAAAGAGATTGATTGGTAAAGTAGGTATAGGGTTGAAAATATGGTATGGTAAGATAAGAGAGATGAGAAGAATATACTATGTCTAAGAAGAAAAAACCAAAGATAGAATTCCGGTATTACAAGATGCCGGAGGGAAGCCCAATCCTTGCGCTGCTTGGCCAGAGATGGGTACAGACATACGGGCGTGATATTGATTATCTGCATTTTCATAATTATCTGGAGATTGGCTACTGCTATGAGGGAGAAGGGACTCTTACCCTGGGTGAGAGGGATTACCGGTTTACAGGGGGAGAGATTTCGATTATTCCTAAGAATTATCCCCATACTACCAACAGTGACCCAGGGACGGTCAGCAAATGGGAGTATCTGTTCGTGGACGTGGAGGGGCTTTTGGAGGAGTTGTACCAGAAGGGCGGCAATGTGAAGCGGATGAATTATCTGCGCCACAGAATTAATTCTCAGGCACTTTTCCGTGCCATTGAGGAGGCGCCGGGGATTGCGAAGATGGTTCGGGGAATCCTTGACATCATGCGGGATACCAAGGAATTTTATCTGGAGGAGGCGAAGGGTCTTATGGTGGCCCTTCTGGTGGGTATTGCGCGGGAGAATCCGGATGAGAAGGGGCTGGTAGAGATTAGCGGTAAGATTACGATTCCGGTGTCGCGGGCATTGGATTATATCACCCTTCATTATATGGAGCCTTTAAGGGTGGAGGAGTTGGCAAAGTGGTGCCATATCAGCGAGACTCATTTCAGGAGGGTGTTTTCTACATATATGCATATGGGGCCGCTGGAATACATCAATCTGGTCCGGGTTCAGTCGGCTTGCAATTATCTCAAGAATACGGACGAGTCTATGGCGGACATTGCGGGGAAATGCGGCTTTACGACGCTGTCTACATTTAACCGGAATTTTAAGCAGGTTACGGGCGTATCGCCCAGTGAATGGCGGAGGCGTCCGGAGAATTATGAACAGCAGTTGTTGAAATATTGGATACACTCGGAGGAAGGGTGGTAGTTCACTGGAAAGGAGAGTTTTATATGATACCCAGACCAAGAAAAATGAAGTTTACTGAAGGGATAGCTGCAAAGGGGGTTCCTGTGAAGGAACAGATTTGTCCTGAATTGGGAGTTGAGGAATACTGTATCCATATTTCGCCGGAACAGATTTTGCTTAAGGGCAGCCCAGGAATCGGGCTTTTCTATGCGCGTACTACATTAGAGCAGTTAAGGATGATATACGGGGAGGAGTTACCTTGTATGGAGATTGAGGACGGGCCTGCTTATTCCTACCGTTCCTTCCAGATTGATTGTGCAAGGCATTATTTTTCAGTAGATGAGTTGAAAAAGATGATTCGGATGTCGGCTGAGTTTAAGCTGAATCATTTCCACTGGCATATATCGGACGACCAGGGTTTTAGGCTTGAGAGCAGAAGGTATCCCAGGCTCCATGAGATAAGCTCTGTGCGGGCAGGAGACCATTTTGGAAATTATCACTCTGACCAGAAGTCAGGAGGGTATTACACCAGAGATGAGGTGAAGGATATTGTGGATTATTGCGGCAACCTTGGGATTGAGGTGGTGCCGGAGATTGACATGCCCGGACATGTGACGGCTATTCTGGCGGCTTATCCTGAGCTTTCCTGTCTTGGCGAGCCTGTGGAGGTAGGTATGAAGGCAGGGATATTCAAGGAGTTATTCTGCGCGGGTAAGGAGGAGACGTTTACCTTCATCGAGATGCTTCTGGACGATTTGCTGGAGATTTTCCCTGGAAAATATTTCCATATCGGGGGCGACGAGGCGCCGAAGGAACGCTGGAAGGCTTGTCCGCGCTGTCAGAAGCGCATGGAGGAGGAGGGGCTTAAGAATGCCCAAGAGCTTCAGGGATACTTTTGCAATCGAATCGCTTCTTATCTGCGGGCGAAGGGCCGGATTCCTATTGTCTGGAATGAGGCGGTCTATGGCGGCAATGTAGATAAAGAGGTTGCGGTACAGTTGTGGACAGAGGATAAGGACAACCAGATTAAGGCTCATTTGGACAAAGGCGGGAAGGCGATTCTTGCTATGGTTGACCATTGCTATTGCGATTATCCCTATGGAATGCATTCTCTGAAGGATATGTATGAGCTTGAGGTTTCTCCGGCAGAGTTTGGAGAGGACGGGGGAGAAGCTGTACTGGGGGCGGAATGTCTGGTCTGGACGGAGTTCATACGGGAAAATGAACGGCTTGAGGAGTTGTGTTGGCCCAGGTTCGCGGCTTCGGCAGAGGTGGGATGGTGCGGTAAGGCCCGTTCCGAATATGGGGATTTTCGCGATAGGCTGACAAAATTGTTTCCGTTGTTTGAAAAGTACGGGGTTCACGCCACAAAGCCAGAGGGATGGGATCCTGACGAGGAGACGGCGGCGCGGCAGACGGAGGAATTCCAGATGAATTTTTCCGAAGAAGACAGGGAGGAAGCGCGAAGGGCGCAGGAGGATATCTAACCTCGAAAAATCAGATATGACAGGGAAGGCTTGGTTGGTGATGCCTTCCCTTTTTTATGCCTTAGAGGGTATAGGTCAAGATATAATCATCCATTACGAAGCCATTTCCGATATCCGCCACCTGTTCATCGGTGATGACGAATCCCAGATGGTCGTAAACTGCCAGAGTGTTGTCATTGTGCTTATTGCAGGTCAGCCAGATTTTTTTAAGACCGCGGTTTTTACAAAGTTCAATCAGGAAATTCAACGCCTCTGTCGCCAGATGTTGGCCGCGGCAGTCTTTTTTTATGTAGAGCTTGCTTAAGAACAGCGCGCCGTCCTTTGGATGGATCCCCATGTAACCGGCGAAGGTGTGTGAGCTGAAAAGCTGGTAGTATTCATAACCGTCCTGTTCAATCTGGGACTTAAGGGCAGGATAGGACTGGAATTTTTCAACCATATAATTTACCTGGGCCTCGCCGATGATGGGGGTAAAATGCTCATGCCAGATTTCCTCCGCCAGACTGGCAATCTCATAGACCTGGGAGTCGGATTTTGCAAGGGATATGTTTACAGTATTCATGTGATGCCTCCATATTTAGAATAGTTTTATAAATATTAGATTTCTATTCTGGTATTATACGTGATATAATAGCTTCGTACAAGAAGAATATTGAAAAGATTGCTATTATCAGATTTACAGAAAGAAGATAGAAGAATAAATATACGTTTACGGAGGAAGTATATGGGCGGATTTGTCACATTAGAAGATGTAAAGAAGCGATACCGTATGGGAGAGGTAGAGATTATGGCGGCGGACGGGATTGATTTTGAGATTAATCAGGGAGAATTCGCCGTCGTAGTGGGTCCAAGCGGGGCGGGAAAGACGACGGTTTTGAATATTCTGGGCGGCATGGATACGGCGTCGGAAGGGAGAGTCATGGTGGACGGACAGGATATCACCTCCTACTCCCAGAAGCAGCTTACAGCTTACCGGCGGGACGATATTGGATTTGTTTTCCAGTTCTACAACCTGATTCCCAACCTGACTGCTTTGGAGAATGTTGAACTGGCGCTGCAAATTTGCAAGAATCCCATGGACGCGAGGGAGGTATTGGAGGAGGTGGGCCTGGGAGAACGGCTCAATAACTTCCCTGCGCAGCTATCCGGCGGAGAGCAGCAGAGGGTGTCAATCGCAAGGGCGCTGGCGAAGAACCCTAAGATTCTGCTTTGCGACGAGCCGACGGGGGCGCTTGATTATAATACGGGGAAATCCATTCTGAAGCTTTTGCAGGATACGTGCCGGATAAAGGGTATGACGGTCATTCTGATTACACATAATTCTGCAATCGCCCCCATGGCTGACCGTGTAATCAAGATTAAAAACGGACGGGTGGCGGATATCTTAAGGAATCCATATCCGGTGCCGGTGGAAACGATAGAGTGGTAGGGCTTGCATATGAATAGGACGAATCAGACAACGAAAAAGAGAAAGAAGGCAACGAGAAAAGATTTCTATATGGAAATCAGAAAGAGCCCTGGAAGGTTTCTGTCTATTCTGTTTATTGTTGCGCTTGGAGTCGCATTTTTTTCAGGTATCCGCGCCTCTGAGCCGGATATGAGGCTGAGTGGGGACTCGTATTTTGATGAGGCGCAGCTTATGGACATTAAGGCAATCTGTACCTACGGCGTGACAGAAGATGATGTCCGCGCTATGGAGAAGGAGGAAGGCATTGCCTGCGCAGAAGGGGCGTACAGTGCAGATTTTCTGTACAGCGCAAAGGACGAGCAGCAGGTTCTCCATGTCATGTCACTGCAGGAGAAGCTAAACCTGGTGACGGTCAGTAAGGGGCGGCTTCCCAAGAAAAAGGGAGAGTGCCTTGCGGATGATAATTCAGAGTTTCGGATTGGAGATAAGATAGAGCTTAATTCAGGGACGGAGGATGAGGTTTCGGATACGCTTAAGACGGATACGCTTGAGGTGGTGGGGCTTGGGAACAGCCCATGTTATCTGTCCTACGGGAGAGGAAGTTCGACGGTGGGAGACGGAAGCATCAGGGCATTTTTGGTGGTGCCGGAGGAAACCTTCGATATGGAGGTATTCACCGAAGTCTATTTGCAGGTGGAGGGTGCGAAGGCTTTGCTGGCATTTACCGACGCCTATGACGACAGGATTGAGGAGGTTCTTGAAAGAATAGAAGAACTTGCGGATGAGAGAGCTGTGGTTCGCAAAGACAGTTTAAAGGACGAGGCGAATGAGAAGCTTGAGGAGGCAAAAGCCGAGCTTTTAAAGGGCAAGGAGGAGGCCCGGAGGGAGCTTTCAGATGCGGCAGAGAAGATTGCGGACGCGGAAAGACAGCTTGCAGATGCCAGGGTACAGATACAGGACGGAAGAAAGCAGATTGCGGACGCAAAGTCAACCTTGAATTCCAAACAGAAGGAGTTGGATTCTGTGAGAGCCGAATATCGCTCTGGCCTTGCCCAGTTAAATGACGGTAAATCGGCTTATGAGCAGGGCCTTGCCCAGTATGAGGCGGCAAGACCGGATGCAGAGGCCCAGATTGAAGCCGGAAGGCAGCAGCTTGGCGGTCTTGAGGCGCAGATTGCGGCGGATGAACAGAGTTACCAGGCTGTACTCGGACAGATTGAAGCTATAAAAGCGCAGATTGAAGATATCAAGTCTCAGGCAGGAGTGCGAAGAACAGCGGCGAGACAGTCGCGCGGGGCGGTAATCAGCCGGACAGGTGAGACGGACGAGGGCGGCGATGAAGCGGATGAGCCGGAGGGTGGCAATCCGCCAGAGGATTCTGGGGAAGGAGATGAACCAGGCGGATCCGACGAGGAGATACCTCCTGGGGGTTCCGGAGACGGTAACGAGCCAGGTGATTCTGAAGGAGATACACCGCCGGGAGGTACGCCCCAGGTTCCTGCCGAGCTTACACAGCAGCTTGCCGAGCTAGAAGGGACAGCCCAGATGCTTATGATGAAGATTGATGGCCAGAGGCAGGCATATACCTCGGCAGAGGCAGAGCTTAATGCAAGCCAGAAGCAGTTGGACAATACGGCGGCTCAGCTTGACGCCACCAAAAATCAGCTTGCGGCAGCAGAAGCAGAGCTTGCGTCTGTACCTGCACAGTTATCATCAGGCCAGAAGCAGATTAATGAGGGTTGGAGTGAGATTAAGAGGCAGGAGGCGAAGCTTGCCGACGGAGAGGCAGAAATCGTAACCAATGAAGCAAAGCTTGTTGACGCGAAGCAGGAATATGAGGACGGCAAGGCCAAAGCAGAGGCCGAGCTTGCCGACGGGGAGGAAAAGATTGCCGAAGCCGAAGCTGATATTGAAGATATCGAATTGCCTAAGTGGTATGTGTATGACCGGAGTACACTTATTGAGTACAGTGGCTTTGGAGAAAATGCGGAACGGCTTGGCGCGATTGGGCGGGTATTCCCTGTACTGTTCTTCCTTGTGGCGGCATTAATCAGTTTGACCAGTATGACGCGTATGGTAGAGGAGCAGCGCACATCGATTGGAACAATGAAAGCCCTTGGATATGGCAAAGGCGCCATTGCATCCAAATACATCGGCTATGCCCTGCTGGCTACTGCGGGGGGAAGTATCCTGGGAGTCCTGATTGGGGAAAAGATTCTGCCGTATATTATTGTCTATGCCTATGGAATACTGTATCAGCATTTACCGCAGATTCTTGTGCCCTATGACTGGAAATATGCGGTAATGGCGTCCGGCGCGGCAGTGTTCTGTACCATATTTGCCACGGTTATGGCGTGTTACCGAGAATTAGACGCGCAGCCCGCGGTACTGATGCGCCCTCCGACGCCAAAGAACGGGCGGAGAGTGTTCCTGGAACGGATTGGCATTATCTGGCGGCACCTGAATTTTACCTGGAAATCTACGATACGGAATTTGATGCGTTATAAGAAGCGTTTTTTCATGACCATATTTGGGATTGGCGGATGTATGGCGCTGATGCTGGTTGGGTTCGGGCTTAAGGATTCCTGCTATGAGATTGCCAACTTACAGTTCGCAGAGATTCAGTTCTACGACGGGAGTATCTATCTTAAGGAGGACATCACGCACGAGCAGCAGGACGAGCTTGAAAAAACGCTGGAGGATGAGAAACAGGTTGAACAGTATATGGACGCATATATGCAGAACATTACGCTTGTAAATGGAAAGAAGGAAAGGGCGGCATATGCATGTGTGTTTGGCACTGTAAAGGATATTCCACAGTTTGTAGATTTTCATGACCGAAAGACGAAGGAAAGATATGAGCTGTCGGATGAGGGCGTGATTGTAAGCGAAAAGACCGCGAAGCTTTTGAATGTTAAAAAAGGCGATACCATTGAGATTAAGGATGAAGAAAACGGCAACAAAAAGGTGAAGATTACGCAGATTTGCGAGAATTATATGGGACATTATATATATTTTACACCTGCCTGTTATAAAAATACATATGGCGAAAAGCCGGAGTATAACAGTATTCTGTTTAAGGTGAAGGCTTCTGCCGATCATACAGAGATGGAGAAGGTGGGAAGGAAGATACTGAAGCAGGAGGGGGCGTTGAGTGTCAGCTACACCCACGATATTGAGAAACAGTTGGACGATATGCTTAGAAGCCTGAATCTGGTTATTGTCGTCTTGATTATTTCAGCGGGGATGCTGGCGTTTGTGGTGCTCTATAATCTGAATACCGTTAATATCGCAGAGCGTAAACGTGAGCTGGCGACCCTTAAGGTCTTAGGTTTCTACAATATGGAGGTGGCAGAATATGTGTACCGTGAGAATATCCTGCTGACGCTTCTGGGCGCTGTTGTGGGCGTCGTGCTTGGAAAGTTTCTTCATCTGTTTATCATCGAGACGGTGGAGGTGGATTCGGCTATGTTTGGAAGGAATATCAATGCGCCGAGTTTCATTTATAGCTTAATTTTGACGGTGGTATTCTCACTGATGATTAATGGGGTTATGTATTTCAAGCTTAAGAAGATTGATATGGTGGAATCGCTTAAGAGTATAGAGTAAATTGCAGGTTAGATGCTCACAGGAGTGGGAGAGGTCCCGTAGGTTGTGTATGCGCATGAAAAATGTTGATTATTATTGAAAGTGCGCATGAAAAATGTTAAACTGAATATACGATTTTGCAGAGGTGAGCATATGGAACGAAATCTGATGCGCGAGCTGGTTAAATGGAAGAATAAGAGAAGGCGAAAGCCGCTTATCATCAGAGGCGCAAGGCAGGTAGGTAAAACCTGGCTTATGAAAGAGTTTGGACGCAGGTATTACGAAACGGTAATCTACATCAGTTTTGACAATAATGAACGTATGAAGCAGGTATTCAGTATAGACATGGACATAGAACGTATTGTGAATGCCCTTCAAATCGAGGCGGGAAAGAAGATTGGGCCGGAAAATACACTCTTGATTTTGGACGAGATTCAGGAAGTGCCGCAAGCCCTTACGGCGTTAAAGTATTTCTATGAAGATATGCCAAAATACCATATTGTGGCGGCTGGTTCTTTGTTAGGAGTAGCATTGCACGCGGGAACTTCATTTCCCGTGGGAAAAGTGGATTTTCTTACGTTGTATCCTCTTACATTCAAGGAATTTCTTGAGGGGACAGGCGAAGCTGCATTGGCAGGGCTGCTGGAGTCGAGAGATTTTGTTATAATTACTGCGTTTGCAAGTAAACTGGCAGACCTTTTGAGATACTATTATTACATTGGAGGTATGCCGGAGGCAGTACAGACTTGGATAGATACCAAAGACTTGAATGAGGTTCGGGATGTGCAGAATAGTTTGCTCTTTTATTATGCAAATGATTTTTCAAAGCATGCGCCTTTGGAAGCTGTGCCGAGGATTCAGATGGTGTGGCAGTCTATTCCGAGACAGCTTGCGAAAGAAAACCGTAAGTTTATATATGGATTGCTTCGGGAAGGCGCCCGTGCGAAGGACTTTGAGTTGGCAATCCAATGGCTGGCAGATTGCGGCCTGATTATGAAAAGCACTCGAATATCGAAACCAGGGATGCCTTTGATTAGCTATATTGAGATGAACGCCTTCAAACTCTATCTGTTGGACATAGGGCTTCTTGCGGCACAGGGAAAGATGGATGCGAGAGTGATTTTGGAAGGACAGAGTATTTTTGAAGAATTTAAGGGCGCATTGACAGAGCAGTTTGTGGCACAGGAATTATTGGCGGCAGGATATGATCTGTACTATTATTCAAAAGAAAATTCTTCTGGGGAATTGGATTTTATACTTCAGATAGGCGGGCATATTATACCGGTGGAGGTAAAGGCAGAAGAAAACCTTCAGGCAAAAAGCCTCAGGGAATACTGCAAGAAGTATGGACCAGATATTGCAATCCGTACATCCATGTCAGCATACAGAATGCAGGAGTGGATGACAAATGTTCCGTTGTATGCATTGTCCTCATATATAGCGGGGATTGTCTGAGGTATGCTTGTTTCGTGTAAAATTTAATGAAATTTTTATATTTTTAAGAAATTTGTTAGCACTCACTAAAAAAGAGTGCTAATTTTCTATTGACTTTTAAAATCTGACGTATTATCATATCTCTTAGGCGAGGGACATGCCCAAAATTGAAGAATAAATATAAAAATGAGGTAGGAGTGATAAAGATGGCAGCAAAGAAAGGAAATTTATCAATCAGCAGCGAGAATATATTCCCAATTATCAAGAAATGGGTATATTCCGACCACGACATTTTTGCACGTGAGATGGTATCCAACGGATGTGACGCAATTACGAAGTTAAAGAAACTGGACATGATGGGAGAGTACCAGTTACCGGATGATTATAAGCCGTCCATCAAGGTAGAGGTAAACCCAGAGGAAAAGACCTTAAAGTTCATTGATAACGGGCTCGGTATGACAGCCGAGGAGGTAGAAGAATATATTACCCAGATTGCATTTTCCGGTGCGACAGAGTTTCTTGAGAAATATAAGGATAAGACTACCGAGGATGATATGATCGGTCATTTCGGACTTGGTTTTTACTCTGCATTCATGGTTGCGGACGAGGTGCATATTGATACGCTTTCTTATAAAGAGGGGGCGGCGCCGGTACACTGGGTCAGCGACGGCGGCACAGAGTATGAGATGGACGAGGGAAATAAAGAAGGCGTAGGAACCGAGATTACGCTGTACCTGAACGACGACAGTGTGGAATTCTCCAACGAATACCGTGTCAGGGAAGTGCTTGAGAAGTACTGTTCATTTATGCCGGTAGAGATTTTCCTGTCTAAGGCCAATGCAGAGCCAGAGTATGAGACCATTGACGAGGCTGATTTGAAGGAGGACGACGTTGTCGTTGAGCATATCCACGAAGAAGCCAAGATGGAAGAAAAAGAGAATGAAGACGGCGAAAAAGAGATGGTAGAGGTAGAGCCGGCGAAGGAGAAGGTTAAGATTGAGAAGCGTCCGGTTTCCTTAAGCGACATTCATCCGCTGTGGACGAAGCACCCCAATGACTGCTCGGACGAGGATTATCAGGAGTTCTACCGCAAGGTATTCTTAGATTACAAAGAGCCTCTGTTCTGGATTCATCTGAACATGGATTATCCGTTTAACCTGAAAGGAATCCTGTATTTCCCAAGGATTAATACAGAATATGATTCCATTGAGGGAACGATTAAGTTATATAACAACCAGGTATTTATCGCAGACAATATTAAAGAAGTCATTCCAGAGTTCCTGATGGTATTGAAGGGCGTGATCGACTGTCCGGACCTTCCGTTGAATGTGTCAAGAAGCGCGCTGCAAAACGATGGATTTGTCAATAAGATTGCAGACTATATTTCTAAGAAGGTGGCTGACAAGCTTTCCGGAATGTGCAAGACAAAGAGAGAGGACTATGAAAAATACTGGGATGATATCAGCCCGTTCATTAAGTTCGGCTGCCTGAAGGACGAGAAGTTCTGCGACAAGATGAAGGAGGTTATCCTGTTCAAGAATATTGACGGAAAGTACCTGACTCTTAAGGATTGCATTGAGGAGAATGGCGGCGAGGTCGTTGAGGCCAACGAGAAGAAGGAGGATACAGAGGGTGAAAATGGCGACGAGAACAAGGTAGAGGAGATTAAGACCACCATCTACTATGTAACGGACGAGGTTCAGCAGAGCCAGTATATCAACATGTTCAGGAATCAGGGACAGGATGCAGTCATCATGAACCATAACATTGATTCCCCGTTCATCACTCAGTTAGAGCAGAAGAATCCGAATATCCGCTTCCAGAGGATTGACGCAGACGTTACGGATAATGTTAAGGAGGAAGTGGCAGAGGAAGATAAGGAAGCGTTTAAAGCGACTGCTGACAGCCTGATTGAGATTTTCCGCAAAGAGCTTGGCAATGATAAGCTGGATGTGAAGATTGAGAAGCTGAAGGATGAGAAGATTGCGTCCATGATTACGTTGTCTGAGCAGAACCGCCGTATGCAGGAAATGATGAAGATGTACGGTATGGGTAATATGGGCGGTATGGATATGGGCAAAGAGAGCACTCTGATTCTGAACGCAAACCATCCGTTGGTGAAGTTTGTGGTTGAGAATAAGGAGAATGAAAACGTGTCTATGATCTGTAAGCAGTTGTATGATCTGGCAATGCTGGCGCATAAGCCGCTGAATCCGGAGGAAATGACGGCATTTGTGCAGAGAAGCAATGAGATAATGATGCTGTTGACAAAATAGATAAATATTAAGGGGCTATCGAAAAATAGATAGCCCCTTCTTTTCTGACATATTATTATTGCTTTTTGAGCCTGAACTTCGATACCAGTTCATTCAACATACTAGCCTGGCCAGATAATTCCTCACTGGCAGACGCGCTCTTTTCTGCGGTAGAAAGATTGGACTGTACCACGTCGGAAATCTGTGAGATACCGCGGGTAACCTCCTCTGTCGCTTCTGCCTGCTGTGCGGAATACTCTGCAATTCCTTCGATCAGCCTGCTTACCTCCTCAGCCTGCTCTACAACCTCCATCATAGAAGCTGCCGTATCCTCCGCCATACTAGAGCCTTCTGCAACGGCTTCCACCGTCTGGTCGATAAGCGTGGTGGTATTCTTCGCCGCCTCGGAGGACTTGCTGGCAAGATTCCTTACTTCATCTGCGACAACGGCGAAGCCCTTTCCTGCCGTACCTGCCCGTGCCGCCTCCACAGCGGCGTTCAGCGCAAGAATATTGGTCTGGAACGCGATGTCCTCGATGGTTTTGATGATACTGTGAATCTCCGTTGACTTATCGCTAATCTTCTGTATGGCTGAATTCATATGCTGCATCTTTTCATTGCTTTCCAGAATACATGTCTTGACATTATGCGATATCTCGCTTGCCTGTTTCGCGCCCTGTGCGGTTTTCTGGATTCCGTCAGAAACCGCTGAGATATGTGATGCAAGAGATTCTACGGCGTCGGTCTGCTGTGAGGAACCAAGTGATAACGTCTGTGCCCCGTCGGAAACGTATTCAGAACCAGTCGCCACCTGGCTTGCAGCCACATTAATCTGCCCCAGTGTTTCATTTAATGACCATGAAATCCGTTCTAAGGAGTCCTTGATTTTTGCAAATTCTCCAAGATATTCATGGGTAAGGGTAAATGCAAGATTGCCCTCGGAGATTTCTTGTAGTTTTTCCGATATCTCATTAATATAGTCTACATAATCCCTGAGGCGTACAACAGTCTTGCCGAAATTACTTGCCAACTCGCCAAGCTCGTCATTAGAGCTGTGCCGGATAGACTGCTCCAAATCGCCCTCTGCAATCCTTGACGCAACATTATTCAACTCCGCAACCGGCTTCCCGATAATGTTTCTTACAAGAATGATAATCAGCACTATCATAATTAAGACTGCAAATGCGGCTACCGAGGACATGATGCCTGTCAAAGTATTCAAATCGGCAAGCACTTCGTCCCTGGAAACATAAGATACTGCCATCCAGTCACAGTTGGGCACTGTCTTTAATTCTATGTACATGTCGTCATTATAAAGGCTCAATCCGGTGGCATTCTCCTGTATCTTCTTGGCAGCGTAGGCATACATGTCACCCGTGAATTCCGTCATGGACCGTCCGTTCATCGCCTTGTCCGGATGTCCGATAATGGTGCCGGTTCTGGTATCTACAAGGAAGATTCCGCCTGTCTTTTCCAGACGGATATCGGCTACGATATCGGATATGGAATTCAGGTATACGTCCGCTGCAGCGACGCCCTTCACTTCTCCGGAGGCATTCTTCAATACGCCGGACGCGCCTACAACATAGGACTGGCTGTCCTCATCAAAGTATGCGTCTCCCAAAATAAAGTCCTCAGATGCAAGACCGTCTTTATACCAGGATTTCTCCAGTGCATTGTAGTCTGGCCCAGGTACGAAGGATGCATGATATAGGGAGCCGTCCGTTAAGGCTACGTAGATTCCCGCCGGATATGCGTCGTTTTTGTTGGTGGTATGCTTGATGTATTCTACCATACGTGGAATATCCATATCTTCATACTGAATGGTATCCCGTTGAGTATCCAGAGTTGCCAGTATCCCACTCATCCAGGAGTTCACCTCCTGGATTGCCTTATCCGTAGTCTCCTCCAACAGCTTTTCACTCTTTACCAGCAGAGCATCGGACACACGGCTGCGGACAATGAGCAACAACGCGCCCACCATAATTACTATGGTGACTACGATTGCTATGACCAGCTTTCCCGTGATGCCCCATCTGCGCATCAGGGACCGTGATGCTGGTCTGTCTTCAGTTCTTTTCTTACCTCTCATGTTCTTATCTCCTTTTACGCTTAACTTACAAACAGTATAATTAAATTATAAATGATTTATAAAAAAAATACAATGTTTCTGTTAAAAATATGTCTATTTTTCACGCTCAATTTCTGATTTTTTAAAAAAATTTCCCACGTAGGCGTCCCATTCTTTCTCAAGGCTCTTATCCATGCAAAACGTGCGCATGGAAATTCCCGTGATACATTGAAGGATAGCGCCGTCATAATGGAAATTCAGATACAGCCCCGTAATATCTTCGGGGGAAAATGAGCCGAGCCGGTGTTCCTCCAGGAAGGCGCCAAAATTCTCCGGCGCAAGGGAGAGAATAATCTTGAAGTTAAGAGGCGTGCGTTTCCCCTTGATGATGCCAAAGCAGAAGTCCCGAACCTCGCGCCAGTAGGCATAGTCCCGCTTGGGCTTCTCGTCGAAGAAGTCTTTGTGAAGGAACCCGTCCAGGGTAAATTTGTTAAAGGTGGTGATTTCCCCTTCAATAAACGAAAATTTGTCGAAGGTGTCCTTGAGAAGAAGGTGGGACATACAGGATTTTGCTGATAATGTGAACATATTCATATGAAAAACTCCTTTGCTGATTGTTGAAATCGTGGTTATTTGTGAACAGTATATCATATATTTGACTTTTACAGTGAAAAACAGTACAATATTCTCATATATGCATTTTTCTCTCCCGTGTTGGACAACGGTTTGCTGATATCAGGCAGAACCATGGCTGACAGGGGTGTAAACAGTGGCTTAAGGAGAACGAGGCTCCCGTGAGTAGAGGACAAGAGAAGACGAAGAAGAAAAGTGAAGAACGAGACGTTGTTCTGCGTCTGGCTGTTGCGGCAATGATCATCTGGATGGTTATTGGAGGGATTGTATTCGCCGTGGGTGTGATGAATCCCAGGGAGGACCCGCGCAAGGGGCTTGCTAAGCTCACCCAGATGGAGGAAGCAGATACGGCAAAGATTGACGCCCAGATTCAAGAGCTTGAGGAGGCAGAACGGGCGGCGGACGAAGCCTGGGCGAACCGGAGTGTCAGCGAGAAATTTGCCAATTCATACGTGCTTGGGGATTCTATTGCCCAGGGCTTGTATGAGAATCAGGCCCTTGACAAGTCTTTTGTCACGGCAGAGAGGGATACAGGCGTGTGCGAGACGGAGGTAAGCATGATTAAGAATCATGTTTCCAGGGCAATCGAGCTCGAACCCCAGGTATTGTTCCTTGCCTATGGGCTGAATGATATAAAAGCTGCGTCCGGAGATGCGGGGATATTTGTAATCGCGTACCGGCGCGTGTTGGACGAGCTTAAGGAGAAGCTGCCTGATACGAAGATTTATGTCAACAGCATCCTGCCGGTTACCCAGGAGGTGATTGACGAGGACGAGCTGTATGAGAATATTTCCGATTATAATAAGAAGCTCATGGAATTATGTGAGGAGGAAGGGGTGACCTTCATTGATAACGGCAGCCTGGTAAAAGACGAATACTACACCGAGGACGGAATCCATATGACGTCAGATTACTATGGGGAATGGGTAAATCACATGGCGGAGGCGGCGGAGTTATAATGGTAGCAGGTTTATTTGACAGTGTTGTATTTTTATTTACATTTTTACCGGTGGTACTGTTTCTGTATTATCTGATACCGGAACAGTTAAAGAATGTGCTGCTTTTGCTGGCGAGCCTTGTGTTCTATGCATGGGGCGAGCCTGTGGCTGTGTTCTTACTAATCGGACTGGTTCTGTTTGATTATGCCTGTGGGCTTCACCTGGCCAAAGTCTTAAAGAACCGGCGGCGTGCAAGGTCAGCCGTGATGTTTTGCGCGCTTGTCAATCTGGCGCTTCTTTGTGTATTTCTGTATGGGAGGACGGTGCTTGACGGGCTTAGGTTAATTCTGCCTGTGGAGATTCCGTTTAGAGGCTTCGCGCTGCCTATGGGAATGACTTTCTTTACGCTTCAGATGTTGTCTTATATTATAGACGTTTATCGGGGAAATGTAAAGGTACAGAAGAATCCGGCTGACCTGGCGCTCTATGGCTTCATGTTTCCAAAGATATCAGGCGGCCCGCTTTTGCGGTACGAGGAGATGGCAGGGCAGCTTCGGGCAAGGCAGATGTCTGCCGGCAAGGTGGGCGAGGGAGTCATGTATTTCATACGAGGACTTTCCAAGAAGGTGCTGTTTGCGGATAATATAGGACTTCTCCATACGGAGGTTATGGCGCTGGGCGCAGGGCAGGTATCCGTTCTGAGCGCGTGGCTTGGCTGCATAGCGTTTAGCCTTGAGATTTACTATAATTTAAGCGGATATACGGATATGGCAATAGGGCTTGGAAAGATGACAGGCTTTGATTTGCCGGAGAATTTCCAATATCCCTATTTAGCGGGAAGCACCACGGAATTCTGGTACAAATGGCATATGTCTCTTGGGGCGTGGTTTCGGGAGTATGTGTACCATCCTCTTGGCGGAGGAGACGCAGAGGAGTCTAAGCAGGTCAGGAATATCCTGGTGATTTGGCTGCTGGCGGGCCTAACCCACGGGTTGTCGTGGAATTATGTGATATGGGGCTTGTACTGCGGGCTTTTGATGGTTGCAGAGAAGCTGTTTTTATGGAGGCTGCTGGATCAGATGCCGGCGGTTTTGGGACATATTTACAGTGTGTTCATGGTTATGGTCGGATGGGTGTTCTTTTTTAGCCAGAGAGCAGGAGGTGCATTTGCCTATCTGGGAAATATGTTCGGCGCAGGCGCCAACGGCCTGGCGGATGACAGGGGAATGTACCTGCTGGTTACGAATCTTGTCCTTTTGCTCGTTATGGTAATCGGGCTTTTTCCCTTTGTACATAAGGGATATGAGAGTATCATGGACAGGGGAGGAAAAGGTCTGGCGCTGCTCAACTGCGTGATATATGGAGTCATGTTTTTGCTGTGTGTGACATATATCGTATGTTAATTTGAGCATAAAATAGGAGAGTTTATGAAGCGTAAGAGACAGAAGGATTTTAAATCAGGAAGGGCATACAGAAGAAAAACGGTGGCTCTGGTGTTTTTCGGGCTGTTGGTACTGATTTCTCTGTTAGAGCTGATACCGTTAGAGCAGGATTTCTCCCAGAAGGAGAACCGTCCCCTTGCGACACGGCCTAAGTTTAGTCTGGAGCAGGCGGCAGACGGCTCTTTCATGGAGAAGTATGAGGCGTTTCGTACAGATCAGTTTCTTGGGCGGAATCTGTGGGTGTCCCTTAAAAACCGGATGGATTTGCTGATCGGAAAGCGGGAATCCAACGGTGTGTTTAAGGGAAAGGATCATTATCTTCTGGAGGCGATTGCAGAGGCAGACCAGGAGAAGCTAGAGGCCAACTTAGAGGCAATTGGAGATTTCCGTGCGAAGTATGAGAAGGTTCCGGTCTATCTGGCGTTGGCGCCCAATGCGGCGAATATCCTCTCTGACAAGCTTCCCCGTTTTGCCGTCACAAAGGACCAGGAGGGGATGTTTCGTTCCATTTCGCAGGAATTGGGAGAGGGCGTTGCCTGGGTGGATTTGAGCAAGACTCTGGCCGCCCACAAGAAGGAGGAAATCTACTACCGTACAGATTCCCACTGGACCACCCTTGGAGCCTATTATGCCAGTCAGCAGTTGGCGGAGTCCATGCAGCTTGACGGTACGAAGACGCCGAAGTGGGAGAAGTATGTGGTTACGAATATATTTACGGGAGATTTGTCTTTAAAGAGTGGATATCAGACGGGATATCAAGAGTCCATCTACATCTATACAGCTAAAAATGAGAAGGAGATGCCGCAGATTGTAGTGGACGCCAAAGAGGGGAAGACCTCCACTCTGTATGACCGGACGAAGTTAAAGGAGATGGACGCGTACGGTTTGTTCCTGGGAGGCAGCAAGGGAATGGTCAATATCCGTACTACGGCAGACACCACGGACCGTCTGCTTCTTGTGAAGGATTCCTATGCAAACTGCCTGATTCCCTTTCTGGTGCCTTATTTCAGGGAGATTATTGTGATAGACCCAGAGTTCTATGAAGGGAATCTTAATGATATTATGGAAGAAAATAAGATTTCCAGGGTATTATTTTTATATAGTGGAAATACTTTTGTACAGGATGATAAGATAAGCGGAGTGTTGCGGGATGGTTAGGCTTAACAAGTTTTTGAGTGATGCGGGCGTGTGCTCGCGCAGGGAGGCGGACCGTCTGATTGAAAGCGGACAGGTTACTGTGGACGGAGTGCGCGCTGTTTGCGGCATGAAGGTAGAAGAAGAACAGGAGGTACGAGTCGGGAGGAGGGTCGTTGGAGAGAGGCGGACGAAGATTGTGCTGGCAGTAAATAAGCCGGTGGGAATCGTCTGCACAGAGGAACGCAGAGAGCGCAAGAGTATTATCCGGTATCTGAACTATCCGGAGAGGATTACCTATGCGGGCCGTCTGGATAAGGATTCGGAGGGGCTTTTGCTCATGACCAATGACGGAGAGTTGATTAACGGGATGATGCGCGCAAGGTACGGACATGAGAAGGAGTATAAGGTTACGGTGGATAAGCCTGTGACGGGAAGGTTTCTTGGGCAGATGGCCGAAGGGGTCAGAATCCGTGACAGGGAGAAGGGACTTGACGCATTGACAAGGCCGTGCAAAACGAAAATGTTGGGGAAGTATACATTTTCTATTGTACTGACCCAGGGGCTTAACCGGCAGATACGCAGGATGTGCGAGACGTTGGGATATCAGGTGACAAGGCTAGTCAGAGTCCGGATTATGAATATTGAGCTTGGCGGCCTGAAGCCAGGGGCAGTCAGAAAATTAACAGAGCAGGAGTTAAAGGAGTTATATGAGCGAATCGAAGAAAGCCAGAATGTTAGAGCTGGTAGAGCTTTTGAATCAAGCGGGACGGGCGTATTACCAGGAATCCAGGGAGATTATGAGCAATCGGGAGTACGATAAGCTGTATGATGAGCTTGAGGGGCTTGAGAAGGAGTTGGGGATTACATTTGCCAACAGCCCTACGGTGAACGTGGGGTATGAGGTATTGAGCGAATTGCCAAAAGAGAGGCATGAAAGTCCCATGCTTTCCCTGGATAAGACGAAGGAAATTGATGAACTGAAACGGTTTCTGGGGGAAGAAAAGGCTCTGCTGTCCTGGAAGCTTGACGGACTTACCATTGTGCTCACCTATCGGGAGGGACAGCTTTTTAAGGCGGTCACACGTGGAAACGGCGAGGTCGGCGAGGTGATTACCAACAATGCCAGGGTGTTTAAAAATATTCCTCTTAAGATTGCCTATCAGGGAGAGTTAATCCTGCGGGGCGAGGCTGTGATTGGTTATCGGGAATTTGAACGGATTAATTCTGAGATAGAGGATGTGGATGCAAAATACAAGAATCCCCGAAATTTGTGCAGCGGCTCGGTGCGCCAGTTGAATAATGAGATTACGGCGAAACGGAATGTAAGATTCTATGCGTTTTCACTGGTTCAGGCGGAAGGCGTGGATTTTCGGAATTCAAGGAGACGCCAGATGGAGTGGCTTTTTGAGCAGGGCTTCGAGGTGGTGGAGTTCCATGAGGTGACGGCAAAAAACGTGGAGGCGGAAGTTATAAAATTTTCAGAAAAAATTGCCCAGAATGATTTTCCGTCGGATGGACTTGTGTTAATATATGATGATATAGCGTATGGCCAGTCTCTTGGGCGGACGTCTAAGTTCCCAAGGGATTCCTATGCGTTTAAGTGGGCGGATGAGGTGCGGGAGACGACCCTTACGGAGATTGAGTGGAGTCCGTCTCGGACAGGGCTGATTAATCCGGTGGCCATTTTTGAGCCTGTTGAGCTTGAGGGAACCACGGTCAGCCGTGCCAGCGTCCATAATATCAGTATCATGGAGGAGTTAGAGCTTGGGATTGGGGACAGGATTGAGGTGTATAAGGCCAATATGATTATCCCTCAGATTGCCCGCAATCTGACCAGAAGCGGTGTGAAGGAGGTTCCGAAGCGGTGTCCTGTGTGCCGGGGGGAGACGGAAATCCGCCAGGTTGCCAATGCCAGGGCTTTGTACTGTACCAATCCGGAATGTCAGGCAAAGCATGTCAAGTCCTTTGCGCTTTTTGTGAGCAGGGATGCGTTGAATATCGAGGGGCTGTCGGAGGCCACCCTGGAGAAGTTCATTTCCAAGGGATATATTCGGGAGTTTGCGGATATATTCCATCTGGACCGGTACCGGGAGGAGATTCAGTCCTTAGAGGGCTTTGGCGAGAAGTCCTACCGGAATCTTGCCGCAAATGTAAAGAAGGCGCGGACTACGACTCTGCCCAGGGTAATCTATGCCCTTGGAATTGCCAATATCGGGCTTGCCAATGCCAAGGTTATCTGTAAGGAATTCCGGTATGACCCAGAGGCCATGCTTCGCGCTACACAGGAGGAGTTGAATGAGATTCCAGGGGTCGGCGGTGTGATTGCCAGTGCGTTTGTCGATTATTTTGCTTCCGAGAAGCATGTGAAGCAGTTTAGAGACTTGTTAAATGAGCTGGTAATTCCCAAGGAGACCGCTGCGGAGGCGAAGCAGATATTTGCGGGAGTGAATTTTGTGATTACCGGGAGTGTAACCCATTTCGCCAACCGCGGCGAGGTGAAGGAATTGATTGAGAGCCTGGGAGGCAAGGTGACGGGGTCGGTTACTTCTAAGACCAATTATCTGATTAACAATGATGTTACGTCTGCATCCTCTAAGAATAAGAAGGCCAATGAATTGGGGATTCCGATTATCTCGGAGGAGAGCTTCCTTGAGATGGTGAAGGAAGGATAAAGGATTCTGTATAGAGTTGATATTGTGACATAAATGTAAGTGCGACAGAGAAGGAAGGGAAGGCAAGATGTCCGAACAGGATAAGAACAATGTAGAGAAAGTGGGAGAGGGCCAGGTGGAGGATACGAAGAAGCATGAGGACGAGTATGAGAAGATTTGTTTTGTGTGCAGGCGTCCTGAGACTGCGACGGGTAAGATGATAGATCTTCCCAATGGTATCTCAATCTGCAGCGATTGTATGCAGAAAAGCTTTGACGCAATGATGAACGGGCAGGTTGATTACAGCCAGTTGATGAATATGAATATTCCGGGCGTGCAGATTTTTAATATGGCTGACATGGAGCAGCATGTTCCCAAGAAGCAGAAGATTAAGAAGAAGAAGGAGGGGGAGGAGAAAAAGCCCCTGATTGATATCCGGAATATTCCCGCGCCCCATAAGATTAAAGGGAAGCTTGACGAGTATGTGGTTGGGCAGGAGTATGCGAAGAAGGCTGTCTCTGTGGCGGTTTATAACCATTATAAGCGTGTGGCAACGGATACCATGGATGAGATTGAGATTGAAAAGTCCAATATGCTGATGATTGGGCCTACCGGCTGCGGTAAGACTTATCTTGTAAAGACGCTGGCCAGGCTTCTGGACGTTCCTCTTGCCATCACGGACGCAACCTCTCTGACAGAAGCAGGGTATATTGGCGACGATATTGAGAGCGTTGTCTCAAAGCTTCTGGCTGCGGCGGGCAATGACGTGGAGAAGGCTGAGCAGGGGATTATCTTTATCGACGAGATTGACAAGATTGCCAAGAAGAAGAATACCAACCAGAGGGATGTAAGCGGGGAGTCTGTCCAGCAGGGGATGCTAAAGCTCTTGGAGGGAAGCGACGTGGAGGTTCCGGTAGGGGCCAACAGTAAGAATGCCATGGTTCCCCTTACCACGGTGAATACGAAGAATATTCTGTTTATCTGCGGCGGGGCCTTCCCTGACCTGGATAAGATTATTAAGGAGAGGCTTACGAAGCAGTCGTCTATCGGGTTCGGGGCTGAGCTTAAAGACCGGTATAATAAGGATCAGACGATTCTTGAGAAGGTGACTACTGAGGATTTGCGGAATTTTGGCATGATTCCGGAGTTTTTGGGACGCCTTCCGGTTGTATTTACCTTGCGGGGCTTAAGTGAGGAGATGATGGTGAAGATTCTGACAGAGCCGAAGAATGCGATTTTGAAGCAGTATCAGAAGCTGCTTGCGCTGGATGAGGTGAAGCTGGAATTTGACGAGGGCGCGCTTTTGGCAATCGCGAAAAAGGCTGTTAAGAAGGATACGGGAGCCAGGGCCCTTCGGGCGATAATTGAGGAATTCATGCTGGATATTATGTTTGAGATTCCCAAGGACGACAATATCGGCCAGGTGACGATTACAAGAGAGTACATAGAAGGTACGGGCGGTCCGTTGATTATGCTGAGGGGGCAGGCGGTGCCGCGTATCACAGGTTAAAAAGTCTTGTGCTAGAATGGGTGAAACGCCTCATATATTTAGAAAAAAGTATATGAGGTGTTTTTATTATGGATAGAGAAACCTGTCGAAGAATGATTATGTCGGAGGATTTTATTGATTTTATCGCACCGATTTACAGAGAGATAACGCCAGAGGAGGCGGAACGGGCGCGGGCATGCGTCCAGTCAATGGACTTTGGGTTTCAGGCAGTCTATGTGGATAGGACGTTGACAGAGCCGGTGTCTTTGGAATACTATCGTTATAATTCTATTCCGAATTGCTATCAGCTCATGGATTTAGAGGCAATGGATGAAGCGGGGATCAGTGTGGTACAGAGTTATCCGACTCTGAATCTTCAGGGAAATGGTGTTATGGTAGGTATTTTGGATACAGGGGAATGTGTTATTTTATTGCCAAGTTAGCAAGACTCAGTAAATACAAGGGGTTCCGCTGAGTTAGCACTATAAAAAAATGCCGGATGGCATGAAGATTTAGCGATATGACGGGTCTGTTTTATTTAAAAACGTATCGGGAAATAGCTGTCTGCAATTATGTAACACGAGGCGGTTTATCACTAATGCGCGATTTGTATCAGCCGATGCAGTCCTATTTTTGCCTGGAGAATGGGAAATGCAGGTGGAGCTATAAGCCAGATTGTTCTATGTATGGTCAAGTCGGATGTTCAAAGGAGGAAATGTTAATAATACGGCTCAAAAACTAAATTCATGCTGACAGTGAGCCTTATTTTGGATAACTGCCAGCACGAATCTATAGGGTTTGAAAGCGAAGAAGCATATATTTCCCATCGAGAGAAAATTGGAATCATAAAAAATCAAATAAGATTTTTTATCGCTTCCCCCCATTACAACATGCGGAGTCGCTTGCTTTCGTCTTATTCTGTGAACGAGGTAACATAATTCCTCGATTCGATCGATCTTGGAAATCTTGGGATATACGACTACTGAAACAATAATGACTTATCTCCGTATTGACATCGCCGATCTTAGAAAATATGCATTGGAGGTGGCAATCCTCTTAAATGGGTTACTCTTATTTCTACAAGGCTGTTTATGGACAGTCACTGGCAGACGTACCATGTTGCAATGCCCTGAAGCGGGTTATTCTTATTTCTAACAATGCTTATTTGAAAAATTGACTTTTTAACACTCTAATCATACTACAAATTTTTTATTCATTCAATGCAAAAACTACAAAATCAAAAGTAGACAAATCAATAAAAATCTATTTTTCTCCCGAACAAATATATAGACTCTCGGAATCTCTAAGCCTTTATTCATCTGGCTTTTGAGATTCCTTTTTTATTTTTTCTCCACCTTTTTTCAAAAAAGTACTTGACATATGCCCCTAAAAATGCGGCGCTTCGCGCCTCTTGATTAACAAGGTATATTGTTCCGGCAGCGCCGGTCAGACTTTTTGATTTGGAGGTGTGTTTCATTGAAACCTATTAATGTTGGCGGTCATTCCGCCTATCAGAACCGTGTCCTGACTCAACTTCATAAATATTATCCTAATGCTGCGGCTTCTCTATCTTCATCAACCTGGCTGATTCTCGAAAAATTCTGGGCTTTGGATTTATCTGGTATTGATCTTCTCATGCAAGACCGGTATTCCCTCTTTGGTTCTGAACCAAGGCTCCCTTCCGATATGCTGCGTTCTATTCTTGTTTCTGTTGAATTTAAATTAACCTCTTATACAAGATTTGCTTCTGACCTAAAAGAGAACAACCTTCATGCCATTATTTCTGGCTTTACTGTAGGTGATACCCCTGGTGTCGGCACTTTCTATGACTTCCACAGGCGCCTTTGGCTATCCGATGATAATAATCTTTCCAATGCTATTCATCCGCCTAAAGAAAAACCTCAAAAGCCAAAGGCCAAAGAGGAGAAGGCTGCCCCTGTTGAAAAAGTAACTGTCGAAGATTTATTTCGCAGGTTTGAGGAAACCCCTCCTTCTGACATGGCTCCCGGTGTAAGGCTTTGGGAAATCTTCCATACTTTTTTTCTTCAGACTTCTGCCGAACAAAACCTGCTATCTCTGAAAGAACTTGTTTTAGCCGGAGATGGTACGCCTGTTTACACGGCCGCACGGGAACGAAAAAAACGAACCTGCAAATGTATGGAAAAAGGAATCCGCGATTGCAAATGTAACCGCATCTATCATCAGCCGGACTGTGACATCGGATGGGACTCCCACCGTAACCGTTATTACTTCGGATATGACTTATACATGCTGACCGCAGCTGACTCTGAAAATGATCTCCCGGTTTTCCCATTTTTAAGTCCTGCCTCACGGCATGACTCCCACGGATTCCTATATAACTGGTTTTCCATGAAACAGATGCTTCCGGATGCTGTCGTTAAAAAACTCCTTCTCGACTCAGCCCACGATGCTATGCCTTATTACGATTACTGTAAAGCCAATGGCATAACCCCTTTTATAGACCTGAACCGGAAATGCGGACGCCCTCCTGTTTATAAGGATGACATCACCCTAAACAAAGATGGGGTTCCATTATGCCCTAAAGGTTTCCCTATGAAGCAGGCTGCTGTTGAGCCGAAAAAGGGACGGATCAAATACCGCTGCCCAAAAATCACCTGCAAAGGCGGTACTGTGCAATGCACCTGCGAAGATCCTTGTTCCGATGCTAAGTATGGCAGGAATGTCCATCTTGTTTTAAAAGACAATCCAAGGCTGTTCAACAATCCGCCTCGTGATAGTGCGGAATGGAAGCTGGAATATAATGCAAGAACATCTGCTGAGCGCTGTAACAAACGGGAAAAAATGGACTATAAATTAGAAGACGGCAGATACCGTTCATCCATGATGTGGTACTGCCGCCTGTTTGCCATCATGATGTGTCAACATCTTGATGCGTGGGCTTTGCCAAAGTCATCCCTGCTAAAAGATCTCTTTGAGCAAACCGCTTAACTCCATAAGCAATACCATTATAAACCATGTCGGGCACAAGGTCTATGAAAGTGCGCCATTTTTTCATCATTTTTCATCATTTATTACTTGTCATATCTCTTCTGGATAATATTTACTTTTCGAGGTTCATCCGACTGGTGAATCTTAATCGGCAGGCTCAAAATTCCGAGAGCCTATATATAAATAAAATTTATTTGTATTATTCTTTATATCGTAATCTCCATCATATACATCTGTTTTAAATATAATTTTATACAGACTTTTTTTCTTCAATATCCCTATAAGGTAGATGTACTGTAATATATAATACAGAAGAATATACACCTATATCCGTTGAAAATCTGATTAAGTGGAAAGAATTGTCTTGACACATATGGATAAATTCTCTTGCAAAATTTTCTTTATCATTAATTTTTCCCTATTTGGAAATATTGTTAAATCTTAGCCATTATCATTGTTTGCGGTTGTACTTCGTCTGGTATTGCAGAATAATCTGTCCGTTCTTGCTTCTGTTCATTTTTTTGTATTAAATTCAAAATATTTAAAACACATGAAAAAAATAGAAGCTCATTGGAAATATGTGGATGGAGTAATGTGACAATCCCCTGAAACAGGTAACACTCATTTCTACTTTATTCTGGGAGTTCATCTCTATTGAGTTCTGGAAGATGTGACAATCCCCTGAAACGGGTAACACACATTTCTACGGAATCAGGTCCATCAGGTGGAGAAAACGCCGGTTCAACTCCAGGGGGAGGGGAATCAGGTCCATCAACATCTAGTGACAATCCCCTGAAACGGGTAACACACATTTCTACTAACTATAGTTGAACCAGTGAAAGAAAAAGGAAAGTGTGACAATCCCCTGAAACGGGTAACACACATTTCTACTAACTATAGTTGAACCAGTGAAAGAAAAAGGAAGTGTGACAATCCCCTGAAACGGGTAACACACATTTCTACTTTGCGCAGGCTTGCGAAATGTTGGAAGGTATGAATTGTGACAATGCCCTGAAACGGGTAACACACATTTCTACTGCTCTCCTTCAACAAGGAGGACCGAGCGTATGACGCGTGACAATGCCCTGAAACGGGTAACACACATTTCTACTTTAAACTGCCGCCAACATGGCATCATGATTTAGATTGTGACAATGCCCTGAAACGGGTAACACACATTTCTACCCAATATTAAAGAGGGGGATAAAAATGAAAAACTATGTGACAATGCCCTGAAACGGGTAACACACATTTCTACTGCTCTCCTTCAACAAGGAGGACCGAGCGTATGACGCGTGACAATGCCCTGAAACGGGTAACACACATTTCTACATATCCTGTAGTAATGCACGAAGTTCAGGAATATGAGTGTGACAATCCCCTGAAACGGGTAACACACATTTCTACGGTATCCTTTCAGACCCCGCTAAAGTCAAGGCTTTCCAGACTCATTTTTGTAGGTATTTATCTGAATATTCTGATAATAACTTTTTTCAGCCCATTTTTTTGTCTTTTCAAAAATTGTACTAAGATAAATACAATCCAGTACATTTATCCCCCTTGTTTGTATTTTAGCATAATTCTTATCTTTGCTACAAGAGCCAAATATTTTTTGACAGATTTTTATTGTCTATATAATAGGGTTAAACCCCCCTTATACTTTATAATCCAGTTGCGGAGCTACTTATCTGAACGGATTCCATACTTTTTCTGGATTTCCCTTAAGATCCCTTTGCAGGCAAGTTAATCACAGACGGCATTGTGTTTTGTTTCGGCAGAATAGGAGCCGAGTTTGGGGGACGTTTTTAACCCATCTGTACCCAGGCTTCGGGCGATACTTTTTGTTGAACAACTTCCTTCCAGATACTTTGTGACAGCGGCAAATTTCATCTTAAAAGAGTATTTTGAATGTTGTCCCATGAAAATTTGTTCCTCCTTACAATGCCAGTTTTATTATTTTGTCTGTCTATTATAAAGGGAGCATATCATTTTTTCATAAGCCCATCGGCTCTGCGTCTAAGAGTCTAGCTCTTTGATGAGTTTGATATGTAGATTTTTAATTTTAATCAGATTTTCCTGTTTGCATTTCGGACAATAAAGAGGAAAATTTTTAAATTCTGTATTCTAAAATCGAGCAGAAAAAATGGTGTGCAGTTTATTCCCGTTGTATAAATGCTTTGGCAGAATAGCGATGTTCAGGGTTGGTATGAATGAAAAGTCTAATCGGGGCAGTCGGTGTTCTTGTAAGAGTTTATCTCCCAAAATTCGGAATGTGCCTTGAAGGAAAAAAGAAAGATTCCCATATACTTCGTCACAGTTTTGCAAGCCACCTGTAGGACATGAGATTCCACTTCCTGTCATTTCGGGAATCTTGGGATATACGGCTACTGAAACAACAATGACGTATCTACGTATTGACATTGCCTAACTTATGAAATGTGCATTGGAGGTGGCAATGGCCTGAAATGGGTTACTCTTATTTCTACGAAACTATCGAAGATTTGGAGGTTTCGATAGAATTGTTGCAATGCCCTGAAACGTGTAACACACATTTCTACAAATGCGACGGAAGGAAGCATTTTAAATGTAGTATTGTGACAATGCCCTGAAACGTGTAACACACATTTCTACTCTGCGGCAAGCCAGGATTTCTTTGCGGCATACAAAGCGTGACAATGCCCTGAAACGTGTAACACACATTTCTACGAGAACTTATATCAATAAGTCACGGATTATTTAAATGTGACAATGCCCTGAAACGTGTAACACACATTTCTACCTATCATGATGGCAAAATGGGCTAAAGCAAACGGGTGACAATGCCCTGAAACGTGTAACACACATTTCTACAGTATCCCTTCAGACCCCGCTAAAGTCAAGGCTTTCCACCCTCATTTTTGTAGGTATTTATCTGAATATTCTGATAATAACCCTTTTCCACCTATTTTTTTGTCTTTTCAGAAATTGTACTAAAATAAATACAATCCAGTACATTTATCTCCTTTATTTATATTTTAGCATAATTCTTACCTTTCCTACAAGACCCAAATATTCTTTGACAGATTTTTATTTCCAACATTAAGAGATGTAAATTGGCGGAACGGGGCAATTTCATATAAAAATGTTCTGCAAAGTTACTTTTTGTTCATCCTAATTTAGCTTGTTGAAATGAGTAGAAAAAACAATAATCTGTTCTTACATAATACTATTATACAGGAAAGTACCCATGACAGGGTGGTGGCCTCCCCGACTTACATAGCTGGTTTTCAATGCAAAGAAGGAAGGTGCGTAACGTGACAGCTTATGGAATCATTTAAAAATACCATTCCTTTCTGGAAAAATCAACAGGGATTTGTAGGCATTGATAGGGTTAAGGCAAAGATGTTGTACGCCCGTTATCCCCCTGTAGAGAGGGAAATCTACATAATTTTCTGGTATTACCGGTGGATTTTTATGTATTCCGAAGATAGGCAGTTCCGGTCTGAAAAGATTGCAATTAGAGGTGTTTCCCATTAGTCGTCTGTAGGATTAAAAAGAATGTAATAGGACAAAACTGTGTGAAGTAGAATGTAATGCAGGGGGATATAAGAGATGCTGTTCCGGAGGACTTAGTAGATATAAGTATGAAGAAATCAGTTCCGGCCAGAGTTGAGGAGTATGTGCAAAAGGTTGGAAGTCCGTTCTTGGTAAGAGTTGGAGATTATTAAGTATTAATTAAAGCCTTTACAGACAGCGGAGGACGGGTTTTGCTAACTGAAAACATACTGGATGTGTGGATAAGATAATGAAGTTAGGAGCCGAATAGAATGAAGGAACATAGTTATTTTGTCGCTGCCTACCTGCGCCTGTCAAGGGACGACGAAGATATTGATGGCAGCATAAAATCGGAGAGCAATAGCATAAGTTCGCAGAGAGAATTACTTCGTTCCTATGTAAGAGGGCATGGGGATATGGAATTATTTGACATATACGTAGATGATGGTTATTCCGGAGCCAATTTTGACAGACCGGAGTTTAAACGGATGATGTCGGATATCAAAGCGGGCAATGTGAATTGTGTCATAGTGAAAGATTTGTCCAGACTAGGACGGGATTATATTGAAGCCGGGCGGTTGATACAAAAGACCTTCCCGGCTTTTCATGTGCGTTTTATTGCCGTGACGGATCATTTTGACAGCCAGACAGCAGATTACAATACAAAATCTCTTGTACTGCCAGTAAAAAATTTTATAAACGATTCTTATTGCCGTGATATTTCACAGAAGGTAAAGAGCCACCAGAAGATAAAACGGGAACAGGGAAAGTTTATCGGGGCGTTTGCCATGTATGGCTATCGGAAATCTGACGAGGATAAGAACCGGCTGTGTCCGGATGATTATGCTGCGGATATAGTACGGAATATATTTGCATGGAAATTGGAAGGTATGAGTACTTTGGCAATCGCACAGAGATTGAATGAGTTAGGGATACTTTCGCCTATGGAGTATAAAAAAGCCCACGGGGAAAAGTTTTCTACCAGTTTCCAGATAAAACCCACAGCCAAATGGTCTGCGGTGGCGGTAAAAAGGATTCTGACCAATGAAGTATACACTGGGATAATGGTGCAGGGGAAATCCGAACAGGTGAATTACAAGTTGAAGAAAACGGTTGTAAAGCCTGAGAAAGATTGGATACGGGTAGAAGGAACCCATGAAGCAATCATTTCACATGAGGAATATGAGTTGGTGCAGGCTTTATTAGGTGTTGATACAAGGGCAAAAAACGGTTCAAAGTACGCTCACCTTTTTTCCGGGATGTTGTTTTGCGGGGATTGTAAAGAGCCGATGATTCGGCGTGTGAACCGATATAAGGGAACATCAAAGGTCTATTTTATCTGTCCGACCAGAAACAAAAGTCAGGGGTGTACCAGGCATAGTATTTTGGAGGAAGAATTAAAAACAGTTGTATTTCAGACATTGCAGACACATGCAGCCCTCTTTTTAGACATATGCAGCCAACTGGAATATATCCGGAAGATGGAGATTCAGTTCGAGGAAGTAGCTAGATTTGACAAGGAGATTGAAAGGATGCATAAAGAACAGGATAAATACTTGGAACTCCGTGCGGGGCTATATGAGGATTTAAAATCAGGGTTAATCACAGAAGCGGATTTTAAGAGTTTTCGGACAATTTATGAGAGACAATATGAGGATATTAAAAATGCACTCAGTAAACAGGAAGAAATGATGAAGCAGTTATTCCGGAACGGAATTGCGTCCGGGGTAAAGCTGGAACGTTTTAAGGAAGTAATGAAACTGACGGAACTTAGCAGGGATGTACTCTTATGTTTTATAAGCCGGATAGAAGTATATGAAGAAAAGAAGGTTTATGTGGAGTTAAGGGAAAAAGAAGAATTTGGTAAAATGTTAGTGTTGCAGGAATATTTAAAAGAGCAGAAAAGGGAGGGCAAGGGCTAAATGTCAGGAGACAGGAGATAAGGATGCAATTATTTAACACTATAAAAATTACTTTTGTGGCAATTAATGAACAGCAGGCAGTAAAAATGGGGATTGGACAAATAGGAATCTTGCTTTTTTAAAGGAAAAGGTAAAAAAATGTGCCGGCATTTGCTTGACATAAGAGGGGATTGATTACCGGAATCCTCTCTTTCAAAATATCGACGGCTCTACAAGAATTGCCGGAATCTGGGATCAGACCATCCAGGACGGCACGCTTCCCGACGGATTGGATTACGGAAGCGAATACACAGAGGAAATGATTAATGAAGCATTACGCTCGGAGAACCCGTTGGAAATTGTGCCGAGCGTGGACACGGAAGGACATGGCACGTTTATCGCCAGTGTGGCGGCTGGAAACGCAGATTTGGAGCATCGTTTTATCGGAGCAGCTCCGGAGGCGACTCTTGCGGTGGTGAAATTGAAGCCTGCGAAATCCTATCTCAAGGACTTTTACGTTATACGCCAGGACGCGACTTGTTTTCAGGAAAATGATATTATGCTTGCCATGAAATATATTAATGCCCTTGCGCGGAAACGAAATATGCCGTTGGTTATGTGCGTTGCCCTTGGTACGAATCTGGGAGGACATAACGGGACTTCACTTCTGTCTAACATGCTTGACGCATACTCGTCGGTGCTGAATAGAAGCGTTGTGATAAGCGCGGGAAACGGCGCGGTCCACCGACATCATTTTTCACGCCAGCTTGGCAGTATGGATGAAACAGTGGATGCCGAAATCCGTGTAGGCGAGGGGGTAGAGGGCTTTGTAGCAGAATTGTGGACTACGGTTCCTAATGTAATGACCGTTGCATTTACGTCGCCCTCCGGAGAACGGACGGGATATATTACGCTTAAGCAGGGCCAGGAATATCGGGAGGATTTTGTTTTTGATAAGACGGTAGTAGAGGTAGAGTACCGGCTTCTGCTAGAGAATAATGATTCACAACTGATTTTTATGCGAATCAGGAATCCGGCGTCGGGAATCTGGAGGATTAGCGTAAAGCCTGTGCTGCGCTCTGACGGAAAGTTCCACATATGGCTTCCGGTCCAGGAATTTCTGACCGGCGAGGTTTATTTCCTTGAGGCCAATCCGGATACGACCCTGGCTGAGCCGGGAAGCAGCCTGGTGGCCATGACGGTTGCATACTATAATGGAGTTGATAAATCAGTTGATATTAATTCCGGCAGGGGGTATACTAGAGATGGAAGGGTAAAGCCGGATTTTGCTGTGCCTGGCGTCCTGGTGTCCGGCGCGGGGCTTAACAATGAATTCGTGGTGCGAAGCGGTTCCAGCGTTGCGGCAGGGATCGCCACTGGGGCTGTGGCGCTTTTAATGGAGTGGGTTCTGAATGATACGGAGGCATGGGGCGTGAACTCCAGCCAGATTCGGAATATCATTTTACTTGGCGCAGAACAGAGGCCGGGGATGGAAAGCCCGAACCGAGAGTGGGGATACGGGGCCATGAACCTGTACCGTTCCCTTGATATTTTACGTCAGTTGTAGCAGAAAGACAAGAAAGAGAGAAAAGGAGAAGATAAAATGGCAGATTTTTTTGGTGAACTGGGAAAGAAGATTTCAGATACGGCAAATGATTTTAGCAAGAAGGCAGAGGATACGCTGGAGATTCAGAAGATTAAGAGTGATATTCGTTCCATGAAGCGCGCTAATGAGAGGGATTTGAAGGACATTGGGCGTATGGTCTATGAGAAGTTCCAGAAGGGAGAGGTAGACGATACGGAGTACATTTCCCTGTGTGAAGAAGTGGAGAAGCGTGAGGAAGAAATTGAAAAGCAGGAAGAACAGATTGTGAAGATTAAAGAGGAGATATAGGATGCTCTCCGCTATGCTGGTGTTATTTGCAACACTGCTCGGCACGGATGTGGTGATTAAGAGATGGGTGGAGGATGAGCTGAACCTGGGAGAGGAAAGAGAACTCCCAGGCGGAAAGCTTATTCTCCGGAAGGTATATAACAGGGGCTTTCTGCTGAACCTGCTTGACAAGTACCCAAAGGCTGTGAAAGGTATGTCTGTGTTTGCCGGCGCGGGGGTGTTGGTGTGGGATTTTCTTATGTTTGCGAAAAAGCGGAATTATGTAAGGAAATTTGGAATGACCCTTGTAAGCGCCGGTGCGGCGAGCAACCTCTTTGACAGGCTGGCAAAGGGGAGGGTGGTTGACTATATCGGATTCAAAACAAAGAAGAAGTTTCTTGGAAGGATTACGGCGAATCTTGGGGATATCTATCTTGCCTGCGGCGGTGTGCTGGTGATGGCGGGGGAGATGTTTTCCATGCTATTGCATAGAGACTAAGAAGGCAGTGTTTTTCATACCCGATATTCTGCGGGGAATGTCTTTCACCATGTTCTCCCGCTGGCCGGCATAAATAATCCCATAAAATATGTGAATCATCCCAATGTACCCACAAAGGAAGTATAGTGTGATATAATCTCAAAAGGCTTAATTTGCTTTGGATTTGCAGATGTATTGATGATTGAGTGGGGGGACGATATGACAGTAGAAAAAAATGGGATTATTCCACGGATTTTACGGGATATGAATGACGGTGTCCTGGTGGTAGACATGCATGGGAAAATTATCTTTCTCAATGACAAGGGATGCAATATGCTTGGCGTGGATGAAAATGTGTCCGGGAAGAATTACGGCAGGGTATTCTTGGAAGACCGGGATGATGGAAACAATGACGGAGTCCATCAGTTTGTTTTGGATGCAGTCTATGACAAAGAGCATACCCATACCGGCGAAGCCGTTTATCAGGCTAAAAATCAGGAATTAAAATCATTCCGCCTTACTTCCTCTTTCCTGTACGGAGAGGATGGTGAAAAAAAGATAGGGATTGTGGTAGTTTTTTCTGATGTTACGGAGGTTGCAAAGCTCAACAGGCAGCGAAGGGAGGCTTCCGCCGTATTTTCCGTACTGATGATTTGTGTATGCGTATATCTGTTCCTTTGGAGCCTGTTGTGCCATCTGAATATGGAGTTGCCAGGACAGGTTATGAGTTTGGTTATCGAGGGTATTTCCATCATCATGTTCTTTATTATTCTGAAAACGACTAGCTTTTCCATCCGGGATATCGGATTGAAAATTACAAATCCAAAGGAAACCTTTGTCCCGGATATTTTAATTACCTTGGTGGTAGGCGTCCTGCTGGTTGTCGGAAAAGTTATCATCTTACGCATTGCGCCCGGATTTTTCCCGGAGGGCGCTCCGTTCTGGGATTGGAGCGTAGGAACTTTTGCGGATGTCATTTATCCGTTTACCGTTGTTTTGCAGGAATTTCTGGCAAGGGGCGTTATGCAGGAAAACCTGAACCGTATTTTTACGGGAAAATATGCCGGGCTTTTATCAATTGTAGTTTCAGCCCTTGTGTTTGGCGTCCTTCATATTGCCTATGGATTTCCGTATATGTTGGCGGCGTCCCTTCTATTGGGAATTTTGGGAATTTTATACCATAAGCAGGGGAATATCTGGGGGCTGTGTATTATCCATTATGTGTTGGGAGAGATAGCGACATTTTTGCGTTATCTGATTTGACCCAATAGCTTGATGAAAGGAAACAAAGCATATGGAACGGAAGAATAGGGACAAAAAGGTAAAGCTGCTTGGGGTTTATAATTATACGGTATGGCTGACATACTTTGGTTTATTTATTTCCATAGCGGGTATTATGGAGGGGCTGCACGGCAGGCAGACAAAGGCGATATTCTGTTTGGCAATTTCCGGCCTGTGCGATGCCTTTGACGGGCGGATTGCAAGGAAAAAGACGGACAGGACGGAGGATGAGAAGGCGTTTGGCATCCAGATTGATTCACTTTGCGATATTGTGTGTTTTGGAGTCTTTCCTTCGGTTATATGTTTTACGCTGGGGGTAAACGGCGCGGCGGGAATGCTTGTGATTGCATGGTACTGTATCTGTGGGGTAATACGGCTGGCGCAGTTTAACGTGGCGGCACAGGGGCGTTCAGGGGAAACGGAAGAAAAACTTTGTTACAGAGGGCTTCCGATTACTTCCGCGGCCGTGGTGCTGCCTGTTATGTGCCTGGTTGGGACATGGATTCCGGCAGGGATTTTTGTCCTGCTTCTGCATCTTATACTGGCGGCTATGGGGCTTATGTTTGTCATTGATGTGCCGTTTCCCAAATTAAAAGGAAAAGGGCTGGCGTTTTTCGCGGGGATTGTGGCGGCTGCGCTGTTTCTTTTGCTGGCAGGGAGGGAGTGGGGATGCTGAATATACTTTACCGGACGCTTCCCAGCAGACTGCTGTTAAAGCCGCTTACCAGCCCTGTTTTTTCCAAAATCGGAGGATTTCTGTTAAATACCAGACTATCTGCGTGTATGGTTGGACCTTTTGTGCGGAAATACAAAATCTGTATGGACGATTATGAAAAGCGGGAATATAATTCATTTAATGATTTTTTCTGTAGGAAAATTCTTCCGGAGAAACGCCGGATTGCGCAGGATAGGGAAGCGTTGGTAAGTCCCTGCGACGGGAGGCTGTCTTGTTATCCGATTGCGGAAAATAGTCATTTTAAGGTAAAGCACATTGCCTATACGCTAGAGGGCCTGTTAAAAAACAAGCGGCTGGCAGAGCGTTACCGGGGAGGCATCCTTTTGGTCTTTCGTCTGACCGTGGACAATTACCACCATTTCTGCTACATTGCAGATGGGCGGAGGACAAAGAATGTGCGGATACCGGGTGTTCTGCACACCGTCCGTCCTGTCGCTACAGGGACGATACCGGTTTATGCGGAAAATGCGAGGCAGTATTCCCTTCTTAAAACCGAAAATTTCGGCGTGGTTCTGATGATGGAGGTAGGGGCAATGCTGGTCGGCAGGATTGTAAACCTTCACGGGCCGTCGGAGGTCAAAAAGGGGCAGGAAAAAGGGTATTTTGAATTTGGCGGTTCCACGGTTATTATGTGCTTTCAAAGGGAGACTATCACCGTGAACGACAGGATTTGGGTGGACAGCAGGGCAGGGAGGGAGACACCCGTGCGCATGGGGGAACGTATCGGAACAGGCAGTCCTTGCCTGTCTATTTCCCGAAAGGACAGCCCAGGACAGCCCCTTTTTTAATCGCGATGTTTTATATTGAAAAATTCATGAATCTGCCCCAGGACAATCTCCATCAGCCGTGTTCTTGCTTCTACGCTTGCCCAGGCTATATGAGGGGTGATGAACAGTCTCCTGCTGTCTTTGAGGCGAAGGAGAGGGTTGTCCGGACTCATTGGCTCTGTACAGAGCACGTCCAGCCCTGCGGCGGCAATCTCATGCTGCTCAATGGCCTTCACAAGCTCTTTTTCAACCACAATCGGCCCTCTGCCAAGATTCAGAAAGATGCAGGATTTTTTCATTTTTTTAAATGTAGCGGCATTAATCAAATTTTCTGTATATTTATTAAGCGGGGCATGAACGGATATGATGTCGGAGGCGGCAAGCAGGGTCTCCATATCTACCTGACAGTATCCCTCCTGGGGCAGCCCGCCGGAGGGGGAGGTATAGATTACATGGGCGCCAAAGGCTTTCGCGATAGACGCGACCCGCCTTCCGATATTGCCGAGCCCGATGATTCCCCAGGTCTTATCGTTCAATTCATAAAAATGTTCTTCAAAGTGGGTAAATGACGTATCACATGCGTAACGCCCGTCTTTTACATAATCATCATAATATCTCAGTTTTTCCAGTAAATAAAACAGCATGGCAAAGGTGTGCTGAGCCACGGACTCCGTAGAGTATCCGGCCACATTTCTCCAGGCAATCCCCCGGCTGTCCAGAAACTCTTTGTCCAGATTATTAGTTCCGGTGGCGGTTACGCAGACCAGTTTAAGCCTAGGGGCTTGTCCTACGGTTTCCGCGTCAATCCGTACTTTGTTAAGGACAATAACATCTGCGTCCGCAATCCGGTCAGGAACCTGGGCGGGGGTGGAGAAGGGGTATTTTACCACCTGGCCTAGCTGGTCGTAGCCGGACAAATCAATATCTTCACCGATTGTTTTAACGTCTAAGAATACAATCTTCATCAAAATCCCTCCTGAAAAAAATAAAAAAGCGGGTGATGGGAATCGAACCCACGTATCTAGCTTGGAAGGCTAGT